>JAYUGN010000045.1:0-18241 GCA_043767605.1 Gammaproteobacteria bacterium | reverse complement strand
CCAGCGGCACGCTGGTGATCATGGATGCCTGGTGCCCGCACATGGGCGCGGATCTTTCGATCGGCAAGGTCGAGGGCGATGCGCTGGTCTGCAAGTTCCACGGCTGGAAATGGGGCGCCGACGGCGGCTGCAAGGAGATCCCCTACGCCAAGCGCATCCCGCCCAAGGCGCGCATCCGCACCTGGCCGAGCTGCGAAGAGAACAAGATGCTGTTCGTCTGGAACGACGCGGAAGGGCATGCGCCCGACCCGAAGCAGGCGATCCCGCACATCGCGCCGGTGTTCAACTCGGTCGAGTGGTCCGACTGGTCCGTGGTGAAGTGGACCATCAAGAACAACTGCCGCGAGCTGATCGACAACATCGCCGACATGGCGCACTTCGGGCCCGTGCACGGCGGCAGCGGCACGGTCTACTTCGCCGACATCTTCGAGGGCCACAAGGCCACGCAGGTGATGGTCGGCAAGTTCGATGCGCTCGGCGGCAAGGACGACTACCTGACCACCATCGCCAGCTATTACGGCCCGGCGTACCAGATCACCCACATGTTCGGGAACATGGGCGGCTATCCGGTCGAGTCGATTCTGCTCAATTCGCACACGCCGATTGACCAGAACAACTTCGAGCTGCGCTTCGGCGTGATGGTGAAGAAATTCCCCGGCATGACCGAGGAAGCCTGCGCCGGCATGGTCAAGCAGTACGTGGACATGACCAACAAGGCCTTCGGCGAGGACGTCGAGATCTGGCACAACAAGGTGCGCATCGACAACCCGCTGCTGTGCGACGGCGACGGCCCCGTCTACCAGAACCGCCAGTGGTACGAGCAGTTCTACCAGGACGCCGCGGCCCTCACCGCCGAGCAGAAACAGCGCCGCGTGCACGAGATCGACAAGGGCATCGAGAAGAAGCCAGAGCTCAGGCACGCCTTCGACGCGCAATCCTGATTACCCACAACTGCCATGCCCGCGGAAGCGGGCATCCAGTTCGTGATTCAATAGCGGCCCCGAAAACTGGATTCCCGCTTTCGCGGGAATGACGCTTTCACCCAGACGCTTTCACTAACGGAGACCCCGATGGACGTGACCGATTTCCTCAAGAAGATGACTGGCGCGCTGGATTCCAACGCCGCTGCCGGCACCAACTGCGTGCTGCAGTTCAACACCAGCAAGCCGGCCTACATCACCATCAAGGACGGCGCCGCGGTCTTCAGTGAGGGCAGCGCCTCCAGCCCCGATGTCGCGCTGATCATGGCGGACGATGACCTCATCGCCCTGCTGAAGGGCGAGCTCAACGGCATGCAGGCCTTCATGACCGGCAAGCTGCAACTCGAGGGCGACATGATGCTGGCGCAGCGCCTGGGCACGTTGTTCGACGCCTCGAAGCTCGCGTAACGAAACCCTCACCCTCACCCCTACCCCTCACCCCTACCCCTCTCCCGCAAGCGGGAGAGGGGAAACAACTTGTTTCAGGCCTGCTTCTCCATGTCACTCGCGCCCCAGAACGCGCGCATGGACGAGAACTTGCCGGCTTCGTTGAACGTCATCACGTCGATCACGCGGATCACCAGCTTGCCGTGCGGCGGCAGCGTCAGCGTCACGTCGAAGGCCATGGCCGCAGAATTGCCGTGCGAGCCGCGGATCGGCGCCGCCAGCGACAGGCGCGCGCCGGTGGTCATCGCGTACTTGTAGAAATCGCGGATCGCCTGCCGGCCCTTCATCACCGGCTTGCCGACCGGGTCCTCGACCGTCGCGTCCTCCGCGTACAGCGCCACGATGCCTTCGAGGTCATCGCGGTTGTAGGTGTCGAGGTAGGCCTGCATCGCCTGCTTCATCTGCGGCTCGGTAACAGTGGGCATCGCGTCCTTCCTGGGTTGGGGCGCCCCATGTTCGTGCGGCGCGCCCTCCCGCCGAATCACCCGTCCGGATGAATCCCCCCCTATACTGGCCGCCGGTGCACCTCGGCCGGGGCCGGAATGCACTTTAGATACATCGTTTTATATGTTGATTAAGAAGGGTTTTCAGAATTTTCAGACGTCCCAGAGGACGCGCCGATGCACCCAGGAAACAAGTGGCCTCGCTGAAGCCGGCGGTCTCCGCCCGCGCGGCCGCGTTACGCGCCAATCCGGGCGTCGCCGCACCGGGACTGAAAGGTGCAGAGCTTGCGCGTGCCGATGCGCTTGTCGGCGCAATCTACGAAGGCCCGATGGAACTGCCGCCCTGGCAGTCCGCGCTCAAGGCGATCCAGGCGGCGCTGAACGCCAAGCACGTCACGTTGATGCTGCGGCCGCCCTCGTCCGACAGCTCCGGGATCATGATCAACACCGGCCCGGTCACGACTCAGGGCGTCGAGTCCTACTCGACCCGTTTCTTCGCGCTCGACCCCTTCGTGCGGCTCAAGGAAGGCGAAGTCGTCACGGCCGAGCAGCTGATCGGCAAGTCCTGGCTCGAGAGCGCCGTCTACCGCGAATATTTGAAGCCGCTCGACATCCGCCACCTGCTCGGCGCCGACATCTATACCGAGGAAGGTATCGAGTGCCGCCTGCGCATCACGCGCGCGCACGATGCCCAGCCGTTCACGGCGGATGAGAAGGCGCTGATCCGGTTCCTCTTGCCGCACCTGAAACGCTCGATCCGCCTGCACGCGCGGCTCGACCTGCTCGAGACCGAGCGCCAGCTGTTCGCCGGCACCGTCAACCGCATGCTGCTCGGCATCGTCAGCTTCGATCCCAACGGCACGGTCATCGAGACCAACCAGGAAGCGCGCCGCATCCTCGGCGAGAAGGACGGCATCTGGATGTCGGGCAACAACCTCGTGGTCGAGGGCAGCCTCGAGGGCCGCGAGCTGCAGCGCATGATCCGCGCCGCGCTCGCGCCCTGCGCCGCCGGCTGCGGCCCCGCGGTGGCCGAAGCGCTGGCCGTGACGCGCCCCTCCGGCCGCGCCAAGCTCGGCGTGCTGGTAAAGGCGATCCCGATGGGCCAGTGGTCCGAGAGCAAGCATCGCCCGGCCGCCGCCGCGTTCCTGCGCGATCCCGAATCCAACGCGGTGCAGCCTTCGCACGAGCTGGTGCGCCGGCTGTTCGATCTCACGCGCATGGAAGCCACGCTCGCGCTGCTGCTGGCCGAGGGTTTCACGCTCGACGAGGCCGCCGAGAAGATGAACGTGCGGCGCAACACCGCGCGCACCCACCTGCGCTCGATCTTCTGCAAGACCGGCGTCACGCGCCAGACGATGCTGGTGCGGCTGTTGCTCAACAGCGTGATTTCGCTGGGCTGACCGTCGCTGTCGCTGTCAGATTTGACGGTCCGGCATGATCCAACGGGGCTTTGCCTAGGGCCCGTCGGGCCGACCTATCAGGTCCGTCTCGCGGATCCAGGCGTTCTGGCTGCCGGCCTCGACACGCCACCAGACACCAAACTCGTTCCTCGTGCTCTCTTGCAGCACGAGCTGCGAGCCCTCGGGTATGGGCATCAATTCGGGCGCACCGGCTGCCGGACGCACCTGCGGCACGAGGCGACGCAGCGTCACGAGCACCTGTCCCGCCGCAAGTTCCCCTGCGGAATCACGCGACGCGGCGTCGGCCGCGCGCGCACCGGGACGATACGAGGGTGAGTATTCGTCCCAGGCCCAGCGGACGCCCGCGCAGTATTCGTTTCCGGAAAATGGGCCGTGGTTGAAGGTGCCAAGCAGCCAGACCTGCGGCAGCACGCGCAGGCCGAGGTCGAGCTTGGTGAAGCCGTCGAGGACGTAGCCCTTCAGCCCGTACTGGCCCTCGACCGACAGGTACGGCGTGGCCAGCCAGCGCGCGCCGACCGCAAACCCGACGCCCCTCGCCGGCTCGTGCGTGTCGCCCGACGGCGCGCGCTGCTGGCGCCGCTTCTCGACGTAGTTCACCAAACCGAAGAGGTGGGCCGTGCGCTCGACGGTGTGCACCCCGACACCGGCCGATCCGATTTCGAAGCGCTCCGTGACATTGTCCTTGGGCGCGTCATACCTCGCGTCGAGCCGCTCGGCATCCGCCGCAAAGAAAACGTTCTCGCCGAAGGGCAGGCGCAGGTGCGCGGCCGAGCCCTTGCCGGACTCGTTGATCTGCGGCGTTCCCCAGGTGCGGGCAAAATCCACATAGCCCCAGCCCGGCCCGACCGCGGGCGCAGCCTGCGACGCGAGCAGCACGACGATCACCAGGGCCGCGCGGAGCGGACCCCCGCCCGACCTCATCAGCCTTCGGAGCCCGACGAGCTCCCGGATTCGCCGCCACCGCCCGGGTCCCAGCCCTTGAGCAGCGCCAGGAGGAAGGCGATCAGGCCCACGGTGAGGACCGCGCCGAAGCCCGTCGCCGTCTGCCAGCCGCGGGTCTTTTCGACCTCGATGGCGCGGATACCCTCGAACGCCATCTTGTACTGCTTGCCGGCATCGGTCCTGCCATGCAACGCGTCGTCATCGATCGAGATGACCGTGAGGTCGTACTCCGCGCCGCTGCGCCAGACGACCAGCACCCGGTCGCCCACGTGAACCTGCTGGCGAATCTTCGAAGGCGTGAAGTCATAGATCGGCTGAAGCGTCGTGCAGGCCGTGAACGACAGCAGTGTCAAGGCAACGCCGAGATTCTTGAGCAACATGATTCTCCCCTCTCAGATATTGTGTTGTGCCTTTCTTATACCGCGCTCGCCGAGCGCGGGAAATTCCTTCGCAGGTCGTAAACTCTAGATTCCAAATCCGCCCGACACGTTGATCTGCTGCCCGGTCACGTACTGGTTGGTCGCGAGAAAGACCGCGGCGTGGCCCACTTCTTCCGGCGTGCCCCAGCGCTTGAGCGCCAGCAGCTTCTGCGTCTCGTCGACCCACTTCTGGTCGAACACGCCGCGCTTGAGCAGCTCGAGGAACATGCCCGCCTCGATCACGCCGACCAGCAGGGAATTGGCGCGGATGTTGTGGCGCCCTTCTTCCTTGGCGATGCCCTTGACCAGCGCCTCGTTGGCGGCCTTGGGCACCACGGACAAGCCATCCTTCATCGGCCACCAGACGTGCCCGGCCGAGCCCAGGTGCACGTAGGAGCCGCCGCCGCCCGCGCGCAGCAGCGGTAGCGTGGCCTTCACTGCGTTGAAGAACCCGTGCACTTCGATGTCAATGGAATTGCGCCACAGCGCTTCGCTGGTTTCCGCGAGATATACCTGCTCGACCACCGGGCCGGCGGCCCAGGCCACCGTGTGCAGGCGCTGGTGCTGCTTCACCGCCGAGGCCACCGCGGCGTCTACCTGCGCGCGCTCGCGCACGTCGGCCATGTGGGTCGAGACGACACGGCCCATCGCGCGGATTTCGGCAGCGACTTTCTCGGCGACGTCCTTCTTCGAGCGGTAGACGATCGCAATGTCGGCGCCCGCCGCTGCAAAGCCCCGCGCGAGATGCTGGCCGATGCCGCCACTGCCGCCGAACACGATGGCGGCGCCGCTGGGGAAAACATTAGTCATGTCATGCGCTCCGGGAGAATCAGGGCCCGAGGTAGAAAACGGTCGGATCGAACTGGCGCGGTGACAACGGCTTGGCCGTGTCGAGTTCGCCCATGCGCAGCACCGTGCGGGTGCCCGCCCCGGTGGCGCGCATCTCGATTTCCGAGACATACCAGGTGCTGCCGGACTGGCGCAGTGCATCGGGCGGCGAGCTCAGCGACTTGACCCGCTTGGCGCCCTCGTAGAACTCGGCTTTCACGCCCACGCAGGCTTTCTGGTCGATCCAGGCCTTCACGCTGGTGTATTTCGTCTCGGTGCCGGGCAAGGCCTTGAACGACAGTACGCTCGCCGGCCGGCCATTGACCGCTTCCGTGCCCTCGAGTTTCGCCTCGAGGTCGCCAAAGGCGTTCTCCATCTGCTTGAAGTCGAAGTAGCTGAAGTCGGTGCCGAGCAGGGAACCGTCTGCGAAGGAGCCGGTGACTCGCCGCACGCGCTTCACGCTCGGCAGGTACACGAACATGCCGTCACGCAGGTAATCGTCGGTCTCGCGCACAAGGTAGGCCGCGCCCCTCATGTCTTCCGGTCCATCCACCCGCAGGGTCGCGCTCATCAGCCCCTTCGGGCTGCCGTCGCGCGCGGTGTAGAGCCGTCCCTTGATGCTGCGCGCAGTGCCGCTGCGGTCGTACGACGTCAGCACGAGCTTGCCAATCGTGAGCTGCGGCGGCACGTTCAGGCGCATGCACTTGAGCACGTCTTCGGCACTGCCTTCCGCGCGAGCCATACCAGAGGCCAGCAGCAACGCCACCCCGATTGCGTGTTTCATCAGAACTCTCCCTGGACCGCTGTTATTAATCGCTCGAAGCACCAGCTGGCGGCGATGCCACCCATCGCGTACACGGGCACGTGCCGCGCCCACACCTGCCAGCTTCGCACGAGCACGAATCCGAATCGACGCCACACGGCCGCCGCCCCCAGCGCGCCGCCGATCAGCAGCACCTGCCCTGCCTCGATGCCCAGGTTGAACGCCAGCAAGGCCAGCGGCACTTCACCCGCCGGCAGACCCGCCCCGCTGAGGGCGCCCGCAAATCCCAGGCCGTGCAGCAGGCCGAACGCTCCCGCCATCGTCCAGGGCCGGCGCGAGAGCACGGGCCTCGTCTCTTGCGGTGCGGCCAGCACGCACGCCACCGCAAGGATGCTCAGCGCGATGCCGAACTCGGTCAGCGCGGGGTTGATTCGCACGAAGCCCAGCGTCGCCAGCGCCAGCGTCACGCTGTGTCCGGCGGTGAAGGCCGTGACGGTGAGGACCAGCGGCCGCAGCGCTCGCACCAGCAGCACCAGCCCGAGCAGGAACAGCAGGTGATCGAAGCCGCTGAGCAGGTGCGAAACGCCCAGCGCAAAATATTCGCAGAACGTGGCGGCGGTGCCCACAGGCCCGGCAACGACGAACGAGGGCTGGTCCGCATCCAGCAAGGTGCTGCTGATGCGGCCGCGGCTTTCGATGCGCAGGATCACGTTGATGCCGCTCGCGGCGAGGCCCTTGACCGCAATGCGCTGGCCCGCGAGCCCACCCTCGCACTGCAGGACCCAGCGCTCGACCAGCGCCTCGTTGTCTTCGATGACGGAACGGCGCTCGCCGGCTTGCAGGCAAGCGGACGGGAGCTGCGGCAGCACGTCGGCGCCGCGCACGCGGCTGACCGGTGTGCGCCAGGTCACGTCGAAGCGATCCGGCGCGGTTTCCTCGAGCTGCAACAGCGCGGGCGCCAGCGGATGCGCGCCGGCCTGGGCCGCGCAGAGCACGAGCAGCGCGGCGAGCAGGATCCGGCGCGCGCTCATGGCGCAACCGCCACGGTCAAGCGGGCCATTCGACGTCCAGCGGATAGTGCCGCCGCAGCGCCACGACTTGCTCGCGCGTCATCTCTCGCTCCCGCTCTTCCAGAAGGGCGTAATAGGCTTCGCGCCGCACGGCCTCGTTATCGACAGATGCGGCTTCGCGCTGTTGCGTCACGTAAACGTAATGCAGGCCGTAGGCCGAGCGCAGCGGCCCGGACCAGGCCCGTACCGGCAGCAGCATCGCCTCGCGCGCGAAGGCCGGACCGAATGCGCGCGCGATCTCGGCCTGGGATTCCAGCGGGAAGCTTGCACCGAGCAGGAACGGATCGCCTGCCGGCGCATCACCGCCCTTGCGCGGATCGCCGCCCTTGCGCGGATCGCCCTCGCGCGCGGCGCGCTCGAGATTCGCACCGTGCGCATCGCTGCTGAAGAACACCTGCCGGAACGCGATGCGCGCCTGCGCCGCGTAGCGCTCGGGGTACTGTGCGATGTAGTCCGTGATTTCGGCGGGCGCGAGCCGAACCTGCGCGGCAAGGCGCTGCTCCATCGCCTGCACCAGCCGCCGGCGCACGACAAGATCGTGCGCGGCCATGTTCAGCGCGCTGGCCTCGGCCCGCAGCGCGGACTCGGTGCCTGCGCCGTGGTGGACAAAGCGCAGGTTCTGCACGAGGCGCGTGCGCGCCACCGGGTCGCTGCGGTCCAGGCCCAGGCGCAGCGCCTCGCGCACCAGCATTTCCTCATCGGCCTCGCGCTGCACGGCGGCGCGCAGTTGCGCGGCGTCTGGCGCGCGGCCTGTTTCAGATAACCAGCTGCGCTGCAGCCGCGCGACGTCAGCGCCGGACACGTGAATGGGATCGCGGCCGAGCCCGAGCGCGCGGCCGTCATCGGTGACCCAGCGGACTGCGAACAACAGCGCGCCGAGGGCGACGAAGCGCGCCAAACCCGTCATGCCCGCGAATGCGGGCATCCAGATGGACCCCCGCTTTCGCGGGGGTGACGGGATTTCGGTCACGGCCGGTACCAGATCGGCGAGGTCCAGGCGCGCTCCTGGATCGCGCGCGGATATTTCACGTCGCAGCACTCGGCCCAGGGATCGCCGCTGGCCAGCGGGCAACTCGTCGGCGTCTTGCCGGCCGCGTTGCACTGATAGGCGGACCAGCGACAGGTGGGATTCTGCACGACGCGCGCGTAGTAGAACGCGCGCTGCGCCGGATCGAAGCTCGCGTCTTCCCAGACCGCGCAGAGCTGCGCGTAGCCCGGCCCCGAGGTCTGGCAGCTCGCCTCGTCCACACCGCCGCCGTTGTTTGCATCGCCGGCAACTTCGTACACCACTTCCTGCGTGGCACCGCTGCCGTCCACCCAGCCCTTGATGATCTGGATGCGCTGCAGCGGCGCGGACGGCTCACCGCTATCGGCGGCATCGCGCAGCGCCGACACGGCGAAGCGCGGCTTCCGGATGCCGGGACCCACCTGCAGGTCCGGCGCCAGGTCGCCGCCCATCGGCACGCCGTGCGCATAACCCTGCTTCGCGAAATCGGGCTTGCTGCACAAATCCGCCGGCACCTCAAAGCCGCCGAACAGGCGCACGACCATGCGCGGCCCGCTGGTGCCATAGGCCTCGCGCCGGCGCATCGCGGCATACAGCGATTCGCGCGTGTTCTGCTCGGCCCACAGCACGGCGAGGCCACCCGGGTTGTACTCGATCAGGTCGGTCAGCGCCGCCGGCAGCGAATCGCGGTTCGGCTGCCCCGCTCCGCCGTGGCCCGGCCAGCGATCCTCGACCACCTGGCCCGGCGCGCCGATGTGGGTGTCGGTGCTGCCGATCATTCCGTACTTGAACGGATTCACGCCCAACTGCTGCTCCTGCAGCAGGCCGGCTTTCAGCGCGGCGCGCAGGAAATCCTGCTCCTTGGGCGGATTGCTGTTCTGCAGGCGGCTGCCGGCGAGATTGTTGTACGGCAGGATCTCGAAACCGCAGAGCTCGTCGGCGGCGCTGGCGCCGGTGTTCAGGCACTCGGACTGGCCCTTGTGCTGCATGACCTCGGCCAGCGGCTCGTTCCACTGCTTCTCCTGCGCGAAGGCCGCGTCGAACGGCAGGCCGCTGTCCTGGGTGGTCTGGAACATGATTCCGTTCGACAGGTTCGAGTTGTGCGGGATGGTCAGCACGTTGCAGCCGTCCTGCGGCCGGCACAGCGCCGCGAGCCCGCGCCACAGGTACTCGGGCGCCGCCGCATCCATGTAGCTGATCGGCAGCGCCGGCACCGTCTCGCTCTCGAAGATCACGTTGCGGTGCCAGTTGTTCGACTGCGGGCTGCCGGTCCACTCGTAGCCGACGAAGGTGGTGAAGCTGCAATCGTCGCTGCGGTCGTAGTACGCCTCGGCGGCGCGCTGGATGTCGTTCCACGGCGTCTTCGCCGCGTCGAGGCAGGCCTGGCCGCCGGTGCCGCAATAGGCCATGCGTGGCACGGTCTTGCCGCCATTGGCGCTCGGCTCGCCGGTCTCGGCGAGTTGTGCGTTGAACACGAGGAACGCGTTCGATGGATCGCGCCGGTAGAACTGGCACTCCGGCGAGGTGTAGCCGGCGTATTCCGGATGCGTGCAGATCTCGGTCTCGCCGAAGAACTCCGAGTGATCGGTGACCGCGGCGAAATCCAGCGGCCGCACGATCTGGGTGGAGCGCAGGCCCTTGCCCTGCGCGTCGTAAGGCTGCACCGGGATCGCCTCGCCGCGCGCGAAGCGGTAGGCATCGTGCGGCCCGACCGCCGTGCCCTGCGTGCTCGCGTCGAGCGAATATTTCGTGTGCACGTGCAGGTCGCCGAAATACGGATTGCGCAGCTCGCTGCGGTCCAGGCAGGTCTGTACGGTGCCGGGGCCTGGCGGTTGGCTGGTGCCGCAGGCGGCGAGCGTCAAGGCCATTGTCATTCCCGCGAGCCACTTCGTCGACCCCGCGAAAGCGGGGACCCAGAAGCCGGCGCCGCTGGTACTGGGTTCCCGCGTTCGCGGGAACGACAAGACAGGCGTCACGACTTCACCGCCGCGAGGAACGCCGGACGCTCGCCGCCGCCGTCGAGCACGAGGTTGGTGCCCGAGGCATACGCCGCGGCGGGCGATGCGAGCCACACGCAGGCATCGCCGATCTCGGCCGGTTCGGCGAGACGCCCGGCCGGCACAGTCGCGGCGACGCGCGCCACGCCGGCCTCGTCGCCGTAATGCAGCGCGGTCTGCTCGGTGCGCACCAGGCCCGGACTCACCGCAACCACGCGCACCCTGGGCGCCCACTCGATCGCGAGTGATTGCGTGAGGTTCAGGATCCCGGCCTTGGCTGCGCCGTACGCCGCAGTACCGGGCGAGGCGCGCAGCGCGCTGACGCTGGCGATGAACACGATCACGCCGCCGCCGGCCTGCTGCTGCATCAGCGCGTTGGCTTTCTGCGCGAGGTGCAGCGGTGCCAGCAGGTTGAGCTGGACGATCGCCTCGTGGAATCGTGGCGAGGCGCTGGCCGCATCCGCCTGCGGCGAGCCGCCGGCGTTGTTGATGAGCACGTCGAGCCGGCCATGCTGCTTCGCGATGTGCTCGAACAGCGCGTCCACCGCCGCACGGTCGCGCACATCGGTGCGAACGAACTCCGCGGTGCGCCCGCCCGCGGCCGGCAGCGTCGCCGGTGGTTCGCGTCCGCAGACGATGACGATCGCGCCGTCCTTCAGGAACTGCTCGCTGATGCCGCGGCCGATGCCCTTGGCACCGCCGGTTACGAGTACCGCTCTAGGCTGTGGCACGCATCCCCCAAGTTTCAGGGCCATCCTAAGCGCTTGAATTCGCGGGTCCGTACTCCGAAAGGACGAAGCCCGCGCCCCGCGCCTGCGGGAGCATTGCCGCCATGCCAGACGCCACCGGTAAGCCCGTCCCCGAAGGCCATTACGCGACACTGCCCAACGGCCGGCGCATTCATTACCTGGACGAGGGCCCCCGCGACACGATGGCCCCGGTCGTGGTCTGGCTGCACGGCTCCGGCAACGGCGCTTCCGGCTACAGCAACTTCAAGGGTAACTACCCTGCCGCGGTGGCCGCCGGCTACCGCTGCATCGTCCCGGACCTCGTCGGCTTCGGTTACTCCGACAAGCCCGCCGACGTCGAATACCCGCTGTCCTTCTTTGTCGAATGCGTGAAGCAGACGCTCGACGTGATCGGCGTCAGCAAGTACACACTGCTGGGCAACTCGCTGGGCGGCGCCGTGGCGCTGGGTTTCGCGCTGGAGCATCCGGCGAACGTGGAGCGACTGGTCCTGATGGCACCCGGCGGCCTCAACGACCTGCCGGATTACCTCGCCATGCCGGGCATGGCCGCGATGTTCCAGTTGTTCGCGCCCGGTGCGCCGCCGTTCACGCCCGAGCGCATGAAGGAATTCTTCATCAAGGCGTTCGTGGTGAACCCGGCCTGCGTGGACGACGGCCTGGTGCGCGAGCGCTTCGAACTGATGAAGCTTCAGAACCCGCAGGTCATGAAGACCATGAAGGTCCCGAACATGACCGCGCGGCTAGCCGAGATCAGATGTCCCGTGCTGGCACTGTGGGGCCTGAACGAAAACATGATGCCGGACAGCGGCATCCTGCGGCTTGCCAAGGGCCTGCCCCATTGCCGCATGGTGCTGGTGCCCCAATGCGGCCACTGGGTGATGATCGAGCACCGCGAACTGTTCAATCGCACGGTCATCGATTTCCTGAACAACGGATGAAAAAAGAAAAGGGGTCGCAGTCCTTTTCTTTTGCTGCGAAGCGGCTGAGCGCCCTATTTAGGAAAAGGACTGCGACCCCTTTTCTTTTGCTGCCTTTTCTGACATGAGCCTCCCCGCCGCGACAATAGAGGCACTCGGCGACGAGCTGTTCGCCGCGCTGCGCGGCCGCCACGTGCTCGAGCCGCTGACCACGCGCGAGCCGGCGATCGACATCGACGATGCCTACCAGGTCTCGCTGCGCCTGCTCGGCCGCCGCCAGCAGGACGGCGAGAAGATCGTCGGCAAGAAGATCGGCGTCACCAGCAAGCCGGTGCAGGACATGCTGGGCGTGCACCAGCCCGACTTCGGCTTCCTGCTCGACACGATGCAGGTGCCGGACGCCGCGCGCGTGAGCCTTTCGAAGCACAAGCTGATCCAGCCGCGCGCGGAAGGTGAGATCGCCTTCGTGCTCAAGAAAGACCTGCGTGGCCCCGGCGTAACCCAGGCGCAGGTGCTGGCGGCGACCGATTACGTGACGCCCTGCTTCGAAATCGTGGACTCGCGCATCCGCGACTGGAAAATCAAGATCCAGGACACCGTGGCCGACAACGCCTCCTGCGGCGTGTTCGTGCTGGGCAAGGCACGCGTGAAACCCGATGCGCTGGACCTGGCCGCGGTGAAAATGGAGATCCGCAAGAACGGCGCGCACGTCGCCAGCGGCCTGGGCGCCGCCGTGCAGGGCCATCCGGCCACCGCCGTGGCCTGGCTGGCCAACACGTTGGGCAAGTACGACATCCCGTTCCGCGCCGGCGAGATCATTCTCTCGGGCTCGCTGGCGCCCCTGCTGCCGGCGGCGGCCGGCGACCAATTCGAGATGACGCTGGCCGGGATCGGCGGCGCATCGGTTTCTTTCGAAGCATGACCCTGGATTCCCGCGTGCGCGGGAATGACGACTAATGACCAAGATCCGCTGCGCAATCATCGGCTCCGGCAACATCGGCACCGACCTTCTCTACAAGCTCAAACGCAGTGCGCTGCTCGAGCCCGCGTGGATGGTCGGCGTCGAAGCGGCCAGCGAGGGCCTCGCGCGCGCCCGCGCGCTGGGGCTCAAGACCACCGACCAGGGCGTGGACGGCCTCACCCCGCACGTGAAGGCCGACGGCATCCGCATCGCCTTCGACGCCACTTCCGCCTACGCGCACAAGAAGAATTCCGATGCGATGACCCGGCTCGGCGTGCTGATGATCGACCTCACGCCCGCCGCCATCGGCCCCTACTGCGTGCCGCCGGTGAACCTGGCGCAGCACCGCGGCAAGAAAGAAATGAACGTGAACATGGTGTCCTGCGGCGGCCAGGCCACCATCCCGATGGTCTTCGCGGTTTCGCGCGTGCAGAAAGTGAAGTACGGCGAGATCGTCGCCACCGTGGCCAGCAAGTCGGTCGGCCCGGGCACGCGCAAGAACATCGACGAATTCACGCGCACCACCGCAGGTGGCGTCGAGAAAGTCGGCGGTGCCGCCAAGGGCAAGGCCATCATCGTGATCAACCCGGCCGAGCCACCGATGATCATGCGCGACACCATCCACTGCCTCACCACCAGCGCGCCGAAGAGGAAACAGATCGAGAAATCGGTGCGCGCGATGATCAAGGAAGTGCAGAAATACGTGCCGGGCTACCGGCTCGTCAACGGCCCGGTGTTCGACGGCAACCGCGTGACCACTTACGTGGAGGTCGCGGGCCTGGGCGACTACTTGCCGAAGTACGCCGGCAATCTCGACATCATGACGGCCGCGGCAGCGCGCACCGCCGAGATGTTCGCGGAGGACATGCAATGAACCTGAAAGGCCGCAAGATCGTGGTGCACGACATGTCGCTGCGCGACGGCATGCACCCCAAGCGCCACCAGATCACGATCGCGCAGATGAAGTCCATCGCCAAGGGACTCGATGCGGCCGGTGTGCCGCTGATCGAAGTCACCCATGGCGACGGCCTGGGCGGCGCCTCGGTAAACTACGGTTTTCCCGCCGCCAGCGACGAGCAATACCTGCGCGCGGTGATCCCGCTGCTGAAAAAAGCCAAGGTCTCCGCCCTGCTGCTGCCCGGCATCGGCACCGTGGATCACCTGCGCATGGCAAGGGACTGCGGCGTGACGACCATCCGTGTCGCCACGCATTGCACCGAGGCCGACGTCTCCGAGCAGCACATCGCGCTCGGCGCGAAGCTCGGCATGGACACCGTCGGCTTCCTGATGATGGCGCACATGATCGAGCCCAAGCAGATCGTCGAGCAGGCACTGCTGATGGAAAGCTACGGTGCCAACTGCCTGTACGTGACCGACTCCGCCGGCTACATGCTGCCGGACGATGTCAGCGCGCGGATCAAGCTGCTGCGCGAGAAGGCGAAGCCGACGACCGAGATCGGCTTCCACGGCCACCACAATCTTTCGATGGGCATCGCCAACTCGCTGGCGGCCGTCGAGGCCGGCGCCAACCGCATCGACTGCGCCTGCGGCGGCATGGGCGCCGGCGCGGGCAACACGCCACTCGAGGTGTTCGTCGCCGTGTGCAACCGCATGGGCATCGAGACCGGGATCGACGTGTTCAAGGCCTCGGATGTGGCCGAAGACCTGGTCACGCCGATCATGGATTTCCCGGTGCGCATCGATCGCAACTCGCTCACACTCGGCTACGCCGGCGTGTACTCCTCGTTCCTGCTGTTCGCGCAGCGGGCCGAGAAGAAATACGGCATTCCCGCGCGTGAAATCCTGCTGGAGCTGGGCCGCCAGAAAATGGTCGGCGGCCAGGAAGACATGATCGAGGACACCGCACTGACGATGGCGCGGGAAAAAAAGAGCAAGGGAAAACGCGCCGCATAAGGCGCGAGTGGTGCCAGGGAGGAGATGACGATGATGCTGAAGCACTTGTCTGCAGGAATGATCGCGCTCGGCTTCGCGCTGCCGGCGCTCGCGGAAGAGCCCTCGGCCGCGCCGCCCGCAGAGGAAGCGTCGCAAGCGCCCACGGAGCCATCGCCCGCCGCCAGCGAGCCCGCCAGCGAGCCGCCGCTGCAGACGATCCCGGTGCCGCAGCCGGCCGAAAGCCCCCCTGAAGACTTGAAGTCCGACGCGCCCACCGTCCTCGACACGATCGAGGTCACCGCGCAGCGCCGCAAGCAGAAACTGATGGACGTGCCGCTGGCCGTCACCGCGATTACGCAGGACCAGATCGAATCCCGCGGCATCACGCGGCTCGACGACCTCAACTCGCTGGCGCCGGGCCTGCAGGTCAGCCGCAGCCCGGCCGACACCACGATCTCGCAGCTCACCATCCGTGGCTCCTCGCAGATCAATCCCGCCATCTACTGGGATCCTTCGGTGGGCGTGTACCTGGACGGCGCCTACATCGGCAAGGCCCAGGGCTCGATCTTCGACATCGTCGATCTGGCCGGTGTCGAAGTGCTGCGCGGTCCGCAGGGCACGCTGTATGGGCGCAACACCGTTGCCGGTGCCATCAACTTCATCACGCGCGAGCCTTCCGGGACGTTCAGCGGCAGTGGCAGCGTGGACGTGGGCACTCTCGGCGACAAGGTGTACCGGGCCTCGATGGACCTGCCGCGGCTCTGGATTGCCGACATCACGCTAGGTGTGCGCTCCGAGCGGCGCGATCCCTGGGTCGACACCACGCCGACCAGCATCGCGGACGGCCTGAACGATCGCCACAGCGACGGCGCGCACCTGGCCACCGTGCTCGACCTGGCCGAGGGCCTGGAAGCGCTGTACCGCTTCGACTACAGCAAGACCGACCAGAGCAGCGTCTTCCTGCAGCTGTATCGCTCCGGCGATGCGAACCTCGCGCCCTACCTGTCGAAACAGCGCCGCACGACCGCCGACATCAACTCGCCCTCGACCGAGTTTGCCGACGTCAAGGGCCATTCGTTGACGCTCACCTGGGCGGCAATGGATGGGCTCACGATCAAGACCATCAGCGGCCTGCGCAAGGTCAAGTGGATAGACCAGCTCGATCTCGATGGCACGCCACAGGACGTCGCCCACAGCAAGCGCGATACGGACTACGAGCAGAAATCGCAGGACCTGAACTTCAGCGGCACGCTCGGCGCATTCCACTACACCGCGGGCGCCTACTATTTCGCGGACGACGGATTCACCAACAATCCGATCCACGTCGAGATCTACCAGAACGGCAATCGCGTGCCGCTCGACCTCGACTCGCGTTACGGCACTCACAGCAAAGCCTGGGCCGGCTATGGCCAGGTCGACTGGCAGCCGCTGGAGCCGCTGACGCTGACAGCCGGCGTGCGCTACACGAACGAAAGGAAAGACCTCGACCGCCTGTTCGGTTTTTCGAGCCAGGGCTCGCCGTACACCTACTACATCAACGACAACTCCAGCCTCAGCTCGACGAATCTCTTCAAGGCCAACGGCGTGAAATACACGGCGACCACGCCAGTGGCTTCCGTGGCCTGGCGCTTCACCCCCGAAGTGAACACGTATGTCCGTTACGCCGAAGGCTTCAAGAGCGGCGGCTACAACGGCGAATACAGCGACGTGCAGGGAACGCCGTCGTCGAACCAGGCCGAGACCAACACGCCGTTCCGGCCCGAGGTGCAGAAGTCGCTCGAGGTCGGCCTGAAGAACTCGTTCCTCGGCGGCAAGGCGCTGCTGAACCTCGCCGCGTTCCAGAACAAGCTGACGGACCTGCAGGCTTCGATCTTCACTGCCACCGGCGCCGCGGCCACCGTGGTGCGAAATGCCGGCGGCGCCACGGTCAAGGGCCTCGAGGTCGAATCGGCCTTCGTGCTGGCCGAGGGCACGACGGCGCGCCTCAACTATGCCTGGCTGCGCAGCGGCTACGACGACTTCCAGGACGTCGAGTGCGACAACGCGACGCCGCAGAAGAACTGCGTCCGCGGCAATTTCGCCGCCAACCGCGCTTTCGTGCACGCGCCGCACAGCAGCTACAACGCGGTGATCGACAGCGAGCTCTGGCACAGCGGCTGGGGCACGCTGCGCGCGGTGGCCGACTACGTGTGGACAGACGCCTTCTTCACTTACCCCTACCAGCTCCGGCAGGTGGACGACGCGAAGCAGACCGCCGGGGATACCGAGGTGCCGGCCTACGGGTTGCTCAACGCGCGCCTTGCCTTCACCGGGATTCCGCTCGGCGGCACGCGCCTGGCCGAGCTGGCGCTGTGGGGACGCAACATCCTGGACGAGGATGCGGCGAACAACTTCATCGACTTCGGCGCTTCCTTCGAGAACCTGACGGTGGCCAATTTCGTCGAGCCGGCGAGCTACGGGTTGGCCGCGACCCTGCGCTGGTGACCCCTTCGTCGCGCTAGCCCGGCGGCGCGCCCCCCGCGAACAAGGCCTTGGCGGTGCCCTCGGTGAGGTCCAGCGCCAGCGTCGAGGTCGGCACGAACTTCGTCTTCGCGATCTTCCAGGCGCCGCCGACCTTGCGGTACTCGTCCTCGTAATAGCCGGCGAGCTGGGTCAGGCCCTTGGTCTTCGTGTTAATCAGGAAGTAATGCAGGCTCCAGGTGCCGCGCGCGCTGGTGTCGGCCGTGACCTGGATCTGCGGATTCATGCCGTGGTGCATCTCCACCATGTAGTCGTGGCAGCCGATGTCCTTGAATACTTTCGCCAGCGCATCGGCGCGGTCGAAAGTGCCCACGGCGCCGTAGTCGATGTGCACCGGGCCGTCGGCGAAGCAGGCCCGCATGCCCACCGGGTCCTTGCGGTCGCAACACCACAGGTAGCGCGCTTTCAGCGCGCGAATCGCCTCGATGTCTTCAAGCCGCTGCAGCCGTTTCTGGATGTCATCCGCCATGGGTTTTCTCCTCGAGCCTGCGCCGACAGTAGCGCGCCGGCGCAGCCCTTCCCTACTTCGAACAGGTGATTCCGCGAAATCGGGGTCGGACCACCATTTCGGCAGGGAGGAAAGCCATGTCGGTGGAGGATGACGTCGTCTCGGGCCGCGCCTGGGACGAGTTCTGCGAAGCGCTCAAGCGCGCCGGCGGCCAGGTGCTGCGGCCGGAGGCGCCGACCACGCCGCTGGACCGCGCCGAAGGCTGGCGCTACCTCACGCGCCTGCTGCGCCTCGGGCTGGAGATGCACCTGGAGTTCGCCGACCCGGACTTCCCCGGCTTCTTTGCGCCCTCGCACGAGACCGCCAAGATCGGCGCCGACAACCCGGACAACCTGTACCTGATGGCGCGCATCAGCGGCGCAAACGAATACGTGATC
>JAYUGN010000044.1:0-7172 GCA_043767605.1 Gammaproteobacteria bacterium | reverse complement strand
AGCGCGATTTCTATACGCGGCCCGACTGGGCCGGCTGGGCGGAACTGCTGCTGCTGCTCGGCATCGCCGGCTACCTCGCCGCGCTGCTGCCGCGCCTGTCCCCGGCGCTTGCCGCGGGCATCACGCTCGGCGGCGCCGCGGCGCTGCTCGTCGGCGAAATCGCCCTGCTCTCCGGCAGCGCGATCTGGCTGAAGCTCATGATCCCGGCGATGTTGATCGTCACCGGCCACCTGTTCATGACGATCAAGCGCCTGCGCATCACCGAGAAACTCAAGCTCAGCTCGGACGCCGAAGGCTCGGAAAGCAACAAGATGCTGGGCCTCGCCTTCCAGGGTCAGGGCCAGCTCGACATGGCCTGGGAAAAATTCCGCCGCGTCCAGCCCGTGGACGACAAAGTGCTGGACCTCATGTACAACCTCGCGCTCGACTTCGAGCGCAAGCGCCAGTTCAACAAGGCCGAGTCGGTGTTCCAGCACATCGCGACGCAGAACCCGAAGTTCCGCGACGTCGCGCAGAAGACTGCGCGCGCCAAGAAGCTCTCCGAGACGGTGATCCTCGGCGGCGGCGGCGGCAGCACGGCCGGCGGCACGATGATCCTCGATGCGGGAAGCGAGAAACCGATGCTCGGCCGCTACCAGGTCGAGAAAGAGCTCGGCAAGGGCGCGATGGGCGTGGTCTACATGGGCAAGGATCCGAAGATCAACCGCATCGTCGCGATCAAGACGATGGCGCTGTCGCAGGAGTTCGAGCCTGACGAACTGGCCGGCGTGAAGGAACGATTCTTCCGCGAAGCCGAGACGGCCGGCCGCCTGAACCACCCGAACATCGTCTCGATCTATGACGCCGGCGAGGAGCACGACCTGTGCTTCATCGCCATGGAATTCCTCAAGGGACACGACCTGGTGCGCTACACCAAGCCCAATGCCTTGATGCCGCTGCCCGAGGTGCTCAGGATCATCGCCGACGCTGCCGACGCGCTCGACTACGCGCACCAGCAGGGCGTCGTGCACCGCGACATCAAGCCGGCCAACCTGATGTGGCTGGTGGACAGCAAGATCGTCAAGCTGACCGACTTCGGCATCGCCCGCATCACGGATTCCAGCAAGACCAAGACCGGCATGGTGCTGGGCACCCCGAGCTACATGTCGCCCGAGCAGCTGTCGGGCAAGAAAGTGGACGGCCGCTCCGATCTGTTCTCGCTAGGCGTTACCCTGTACCAGATGCTGACCGGCAGCCTGCCGTTCCAGGGGGATTCGATGGCCACGCTGATGTTCAAGATTGCCAACGAGCCCCATACGGCCGCCAACACGGTGCGCCCCGACCTGCCGGCGGCCGTCAACGCGGCAATCGATCACGCGCTGCAGAAAAACCTGGCCCTGCGCTACACGCGGGGCGCCGAATTCGCCGCCGAGCTGCGCGCCGCCGCCAAGACGCTGCAATAAAGGCACGCCATGGCCCTGAAGAACAAGCTTGCCACCGCCCTGCTCTCGGACATGGGGCGCGTGCGCAAGAACAACGAAGACTCCGTCGGCGAAGACAGGGACATGGGCCTGCTGATCCTCGCGGACGGCATGGGCGGCTACAACGCCGGCGAAATCGCCAGCGGACTGGCCATCTCCACGGTGCACGACACCGTGAAGAAGGAATGGAAGTCGATGAAGCGCGGCGAGATCGACGAGGCCACCGGCAACAGCAAGGAAGCGCTGATGCTGAAGGCCGCCGTCGAACTGGCCCACAAGACCATCCACGGCGCCTCGCAGGCCCAGCCGCAGTTCGCGGGCATGGGCACCACGATCGTCACCTGCATCTTCCACCACGACCGGCTGTCCATCGCCTACGTCGGCGACTCGCGCCTGTACCGCCTGCGCCGCGGCCAGCTCGAGCAGGTCACGCGAGACCATTCGCTGATCGAGGAGCTGATCGCCCGCGGCCACTACACCCGCGAGGACGCCAAGAAGCTCGTGCGCAAGAACATCGTCACGCGCGCGCTCGGCGTCGAGCCCGAGGTCAAGGTGGACATCATCGAGGACCCCATCGAGGTCGGCGACGTGATCCTCATCTGCTCCGACGGCTTGTGCGACATGGTGGATGACGCCGCCATTGGCTTAACCCTCTCGAAATTTGCTGATAACCTTCCCGAAGCGGCAAAAGCGTTGGTCGATCTGGCCAATGAGCGGGGAGGAAAAGACAATGTTTCCGTGGCCTTGGCGAGGGTTGATGCTACCTTCGCACCGGGTCGCCGCTGGTATGAACGACTGATGGAGTGGTTCTAGTGGCCAAACTGATTGTGACCGATTCCACCGGGGCAACCCGGGACGTGCCGCTCAACAAGGAGCGCGTCACGATCGGCCGTTCGCCAGACAACGACATCCCGCTGAACGACAAGGCGGTGTCAGGCCACCACGCCGTGGTCATCACCATCCTGCAGGACTCCTTCCTCGAGGACCTCGACAGCACCAACGGCACCCAGGTGAACGGCAAGCAGGTCGCCAAGCACCCGCTGTCCAACGGCGACGTCATCTCGATGGGCCGCAACACCCTGAAGTACCAGGGCGAAGCCAAGGGTGAAGAGGACGATTTCGAGAAGACCATGATCATCCGGCCGGGCCAGATGGGCGCGGCCTTCGATGCCAACGCCAACCGGGCCGCCGTCGCGGGCGGCGCGCCGCCGCCAGCCGCCCCGCCACCGACCCCGATGGTCGGCAAGCTGCGCGTCGCCTCCGGCCCGAACACCGGCAAGGAACTGGTGCTGACCAAGGCCCTGACCACGCTGGGCAAGCCCGGCGAGCAGGTTGCCGCGATCACGCGCCGCGCCGATGGTTACTACATCGTGCACGTCGGCGGCCAGGGTGGCGGCACCAAGCGCCCCGTCGTGAACGGCCGCGAGATCGACATCCAGGCCGTGAAACTGAACGGCAACGATACGATCGAGCTGGCGGGCACCAAGATGAGTTTCCTGCTCGTCCCGCAATAAGAGAGAAGAAGAAACGAGAAGAAGAAGGGAAAAGAAGAAAGGAGAAGAAACAAGTAAAAAACCGGGCCCCGCCCGGTTTTCTTTTGGCTTTCACTTTTTTCTTCTCCGTTGTCTTCTCTCCTCTTCTTCTCTCTTCAGGCCTGGTGCACAAACCTCACCCGCTGCGTAAGGCCGCATAGCAACTCGTAAGCCACCGTGCCCGCGCGCGCCGCGATCTCCTCGACCGGGAGCGCCCCACCCCACAGCAGGACCGCGTCACCGACCACGGCGGCGCGTGCCTGCGTGAGGTCCAGCGTGATCATGTCCATCGAGACGCGTCCGATCAGCGCCGCGGGCGTGCCCCGCACCTGCACCGGCGTGCCGACCGGCAGCGAGCGGTGATAGCCGTCGGCGTAGCCGACCGAGGCCACCCCGACGCGCATCGCGCTTTCACAGCGATACGAGCCGCCATAGCCGATGCGCGCCCCGGCCGGGTAATCGCGCACCGCGATGAGGCGGCTTTCGAGCCGCATCGCGGGCTTGAGTCCCAGCTGGACGGCACTGCGCCCCGGCAAGGGCGAGGCGCCGTAGAGCATGAGGCCCGGCCGCACCCAGTCCGTGCGGGTCTCGGGCCAGGCCAGCAGGCCAGCCGAGTTGGCGATCGAGCGAGCGCCCGGCAGTGTGCCCAGCGCCTGCAGGAATGCGGCGACCTGCTCGCGCGTCGCCGGGTTGTCCGGCTCATCGGCGCAGGCCAGGTGCGTGATCCAGCCGCGGAATTCCCACTCGGGCCGCGCGGCGATGCGCTGCGCAAGCCCCGGGATGTCGGACAGCGGGAAGCCCAGCCGGTGCATGCCGGAATCGCACTTGATCCAGACCGAGACTTTCGCGCCGCGCGGCAGGGATTCGAGGTACGCGAGCTGCCAGTGGTCGTTGACCACCACCTGCAGCTCGTGGCGCAGGCACAGCTTGGCCTCCTCGATGGACAGCACACCTTCCAGCAGCGCGATCGGCGCGCGGATGCGCGCCTCGCGCAGCACCAGCGCCTCCTCGAGGCAGGCCACCGCGAACGTGTCGGCCTGTTCTTCCAGCGCGCGCGCCACGGCCACCGCGCCGTGGCCGTAGCCATCGGCCTTGATCGCCGCCATGACCTTGCTGCCCGGCGCATGGCGCCGGACCTGTGCCAGGTTGTGCCGGATCGCCGAGAGATCGATCGTCGCGGTGACGCGCGGGATCATAGCGAGACGAAGGCGGGATCCGCGAGGTTGTCGAACTTGGTGTATTGGCCGAGGAACGCGACGTCGAAGTGGCCGGTCGGGCCGCTGCGTTGCTTGCCAATGATGATCTCGGCCTTGCCCTTGGCCTCGCTGGCCTCGTTGTACATCTCGTCGCGGTAGATGAACAGCACGAGGTCGGCGTCCTGCTCGATGCCGCCCGACTCGCGCAGGTCCGACAGCCGCGGCCGCTTGTTGTCGCGGCCCTCGAGACCGCGGTTGAGCTGCGACAGCGCGATGACCGGGATCTTCAGTTCCTTGGCGAGGCCTTTCAGGCTGCGGGAAATTTCCGAGATCTCGTTGGTGCGGTTTTCATTGCGGCCGGAACCCTGCATCAGCTGGATGTAGTCCACCACGATCAGCTTGATGCCGTGCTGCGCGGCCAGCCGGCGCGCGCGCGAGCGCAGCTCTAGCGGCGTCAGGGCCGGCGTCTCGTCGATGTACAGCGGCGCATCCGGGATGAAGCTCTGCGCGGACGCCATCCGGTCGTAGTCGGCATCGCTGAGGTGGCCCGAGCGCAGCTTGCCGAGCTCGACGCGGCCGAACGAGGAAATGACGCGCTCGGTCAGCTGGTCAGCCGACATTTCCATGCTGAACACGGCCACGCCCAGGCGCTTCTCTATCGCGACATGCTCGGCGATGTTCATCGCGAAACTGGTTTTCCCCATGCCCGGCCTGGCCGCGACGATCACCAGGTCGCCGGCGTGCAGGCCGTTGGTGCGCTCATCGAGCCGTGAAAAGCCGGTGGACAGGCCCGCCAGCGCAGCAGGATTGGTCCGCTGCATCTCGATGCGCGCCTCGACCCGCTTCATCACGGTGCCCACGGACTCGTACTTGGTGTTGCCGCGCGCCCCGCGCTCCCGGATCGCGAAGACTTTCTGCTCGGCCTCGTCCACCAGCTGGGTCGGCGCGCGGCCCTCGGGCCGGAAGCCCATCTCGCCGATCTCGGCGCCCGCCGCGATCAGGCCGCGCAGCATCGAGCGCTCGCGGATGATCTCCGCGTACGACTGCAGGTTGGCGATGCTGTAGGTGTCGGTGGCCAGCGAGGCCAGGTATTCCGGCCCGCCGGCCTCGTCGAGCCGGCCGTCGTGGCGCAGGCGCTCGGAGAGCGTCACGAAGTCGCAGGGCTTGCCGTTGCCGATCAGCGCCGCGATGCCGCGGTAGATCAGCTGGTGGTCGGCCCGGTAGAAATCGCCGTCCGCGAGCTTGTCGGCGAGGTCGAAGAAGGCCGTGTTGTTGAGCATCAGGCCGCCCAGCACCGACTGCTCGGCCTCGATGGAATGCGGCGGCTGCTGCGGCAGGCCCTGGATCCGCGCGGTCGTCGCCCGCCGCGCTGCGGAATCGCTCATGAAATGCTCCCCGTAAGGCGCGACACTCTAGTCAAACGCGGCCGCGCTGTGGGGCGCGCCTGTGGACAAGGTGTGCGGCACCGTTGAAGAAGCCGCGCGCGGAGGAGGCGGCCGCAAGCCGCGGGGATTTCTTTTGCGGATGTGGATAACCGGGCGTGGCGAAGGGGCCAGTATCCGGCGCGCAGTGGCTCATGCCGCGAGCCACCCCCTTTCGAGCCCCCAAAACGGAAAACGGCCCGCTTGCGGGCCGCTTCCGGGCAAGGCATGCAGCCTTACAAAGACTTCTCTTCCTCGATCGTCACCGTGATCGAAGTCTCGACCTCGGTGTGCAAACGCAGGGTGACCGGGTAGCTGCCGATGTTGCGAATCGCGCCGGTCGGCATGTCGACTTCGCTGCGCTTGATCTCGTAGCCGGCGGCGTTGGCCGCGCGCACGATGTCGGAGATGCCCACCGAGCCGTACAGCTTGCCTTCCTCGGCGGTCAGGGCCTTGATCACCAGCGTCTTGCCACCGAGCTTCTCGGCGCGCATCTTCGCGGCGTTCAGGGAATCGCCCACCTTCTTCATCAACTCGGCCTTGCGGGCCTCGAAGACTTTCAGGTTGCCCGGCGTGGCCGGCAGGGCCTTGCCCTGGGGCAGCAGGAAATTGCGGCCGTAGCCGGCCTTGACCTTGACGGTGTCGCCGAGGTCGCCGAGGTTCTTGACCTTGTCCAGCAGAATGACGTCCATGGCGGCCTCTTACGGGTGCTTGTCGGTGTAGGGCAGCAGGGACAGGTAGCGCGCGCGCTTGATCGCGAGCGCCAGCTGGCGCTGGTAGTGCGCCTTGGTTCCGGTGACGCGCGACGGAACGATCTTGCCGTTCTCGCCCACGTACTGCTTCAGCGTGGCCAGATCCTTGTAGTCGATCTCGGTCGCGCCCTCGGCGGTGAATTTGCAGAACTTCTTGCGTCGAAAATACTGGCCACCTGCGGCTGCCATGATCAGGCTCCCACGACCGCATCGGCGGCCGTTTCTTCGGTTTCATCGGAACGGCGCTCGGGCTTCTTCTCTTCGTCCGGCGTCTTGAACAGCGGCGACTGCGTGCTCACCGCGGCGCCCACGCGCACGATCAGCTTGCGGATCACGGCGTCGTTGAAGCGGAAGGCGTTCTCGAGTTCGGCCAGGGCCTTCTCGGAGCATTCGACGTTCATCAGGACGTAGTGGGCCTTGTGGAGGCCCTGCACGGTGTAGGCCAGCTGGCGCCGGCCCCAGTCTTCAAGGCGATGGATCTTGCCGCCATCGCCCTCGACCATGCCCTTGTAGCGCTCGACCATGGCCGGCACTTGTTCGCTCTGGTCCGGGTGGACCATCACGACGACTTCGTAATGTCTCATTACAGCTCCTTGTGGTTACGCACCGGGTCCGGTGTGCAGTCCCCTGTTTCGTGTTTCACAGTGGGACAAGTTTAGGGGCGCGAATCCTAAGGGATTCAGGACCTTCCTGCAACCCTCGCTGACGCTCGGGATCAGGCAGCGCTGCGTTGGCACGCTGCATTGCGCGTGGCTGATGTCGGATATCGCCCTCGCTTCATGGCTCGCCGGACCACTGCTCGGATTCGCCT
>JAYUGN010000043.1:0-7205 GCA_043767605.1 Gammaproteobacteria bacterium | reverse complement strand
TCGCTTCCCGCCTTCACGCACGGCGCGAGCCGCGACCTGCTCACCGCCGGCGCCTACGCGCCGCTGTACAACCTGCTCGGCTGGCCCGCCGGCGTCGTCCCGGTCACGCGCGTGCGCACGGGCGAGGAAACGCAGCGGCCGAAGTCCGCCGACCTGCTGCAGCAGCTCGCCGCGAAAATGGAAACGGGCAGCGCGGGCCTGCCCATCGGCGTGCAGGTGGTCGCGCGGCCCTGGCAGGAACACCGGGCGCTCGCCGCGATGCTCGCCATCGAGACTTCCGTGAGCCGGCTGCCGGATTTTCCGAAGACGCCCGTGCCGGAGCTCGCCCGTGGCTGAACGCAACGTGGCCGCCAGGGCGCTCGCCGCAGCCTGCCTGCTGCTCGCCGGCGCGGCGCGCGCCGGCGAGGATCCGCTCGCAGCCGTCCGCAGCGCTTTGCAGCAGCTCGGCGGCAGCACCCCGGTCAAGGCTTCGCTCGAGCGCGCCGTGACCAGCGAGCGCAAGGACCGGCCGCTCGAAGCCGGCCGGGTCAAGCTCGATGTGCTGGCCGGCTTGTCCGGGATTTCGCTGCAATACCCCGCCACGCTGCTCGAACAGATTCGCGCGGAGAAAGCCCTCACCGACCCGGAGAAGGCCAAACCGATCACGCGCACGCTCGAAGGTTTCGATGCCATCGATGTCGCCGCCCTGCTCAACGGCGCCACAAACCTGCTCAGCGAGATCGAGGGCGCCACGCTCAAGAGCGAGACGACCGCGGATTACGAGGGGCAGACGGCACGGCTGCTCGATCTGGACTTGGTGGTGCGGACGTCCAGGGCCAACAGCAAGTGGCTGAAGAGCGCGAGCTCGACGATGCGCCTGTGGATCAGGCCCGACGGGGTGCCGCTGGCGGCGGAGACCGAGTTCAATTTCCGCGCGGGGATCCTGATGTTCACGTTCGACGGCAAGGATGTGGAAACCCACGCCTACTCGCGGGTTGGCGACCGGCTGGTGGCCTATCGCTACACCACGCGCTTCGACGGCGACGGGCTTGGCGAGTCGCAGCATTTCTGGTCGGAGACTATCCTCAAGCTCGGCAAGCAGGGAGCCTGAACATGGCCGCGATCGTGCTTCACCAGTGGGAAATGTCCCCGTTCTGCAACAAGACGCGGCGCTGCCTTGGCATCAAGGGACTGAAGTACGAAGTGAAGGACTACAACGGCCTGCTCGCCCGCAAGGCCGCCGCGCTCTCGCCGGCCGGCAAGCTGCCGGTGCTCGAGTACGACGGCCAGATGATCCCGGACTCGAGCCGCATTGCGGCCTTCCTCGACCAGCGCCACCCCGACAAACCGCTGTATCCCAAGGACCGGCAGGCGCTCGCCTCGGCCCGCCTGTGGGAAGACTGGGCCGGCCAGTCGCTGTACTTCTACCAGGTGTATTTCCGGATGCTCGATCCGGTGTCGATGGAGCGCGCACTCGACATCGTCTGCAAGGGCCGGCCGCGCTGGGAGCGGGCCGTGCTGAAAGTCGTGTTCAAGCGCCGCTACCCGAAGAAGCTCGCCCAGCAGGGCCTGGCGCGGCTGCCGCGGCAGGAGGTCGAGACGCAGTTCTTCCTGGTCTTGTCCGACCTCGACGCCCTGCTCTCGCAGCGCCAGTGGCTGGCCGGGGACGTGATCTCCATCGCCGACCTGTCGGCCGTGGCCATGCTCAGCGAGCTGGTCCGCACCAGCGACCTCGCTCCCCGCGTGCTGGCCCTGCAGAACCTCAAGGCCTGGTACGACCGCTGCAACCGGGACGCACCGGGCTAGGTTGGCGCTATGTTGGGGCGCGCACATACGCCATGACCTTTATTGGTCACGCTTCGCGCGAAATAAGTTCACAAATAGCGGGAACAATCCCGCACTCACACGTTCAAACCCGTGGCACGCCGCTTGCGAGCCACACATCCATTGGCAGGGAGCGTTTCCATGACCAGACCCAAAACCGAAGTCAGGCCCAAGACCGAAGTCCCGGTCCAGCGCCACCGCACGCTGTGGCTGTCCGATCTTCACCTCGGCTCGCCCGGCTGCAAGGCCGCGCGGATCGTCAAGTTCCTCAGGCAGAACGAGTGCGAAAGGCTCTACCTCGTCGGCGACATCTTCGACGGCTGGAAGCTCAAGGCCAAGTTCTACTGGACCCCGGACCACACGCGCGTGATCAAGGCCATCCTGGCCAAGGCGCGCCGCGGCACCCAGGTCTACTACCTGACCGGCAACCACGACGCCTTCATGCGCCAGTTCGTGAAGAGCAAGCTGCATCTCGGCCCGATCCGGGTGGTGCACGAACTCGTGCACACCACCGTCGACGGCCGCAAGCTGCTGGTGCAGCATGGCGACCAGTACGACGCCGTGGTCCGCGGCCTGCCCGGCCTGGCCTACGCCGGCGACTTCGCCTACGAAGTGCTGATGAAGGCCAGCAGCTGGTTCACGCGCAACACCCAGCGCTTCGGCGTGCCGGCCGATTTCTCGATCTCGGCGTTGGCCAAGACCCGGGTCAAGAGCCTGGTGCAGTACCTCTCCGGCTTCGACGATGCGGTGTACTTCCAGTGCAAGCGGCGCGGCTACCACGGCGTGATCTGCGGTCACACGCACCATTCCGAAGTGCGCCACGTGCGCAACGGAATCATGTCGTACAACTGCGGCGACTGGGTCGAGTCCTGCACCGCGCTCGGCGAGGACGCCAATGGCCACATCCGCATCCTGCACGCGGAACCCGAGCGCGCGCACAAGGCGCCGATCCGGCTGGTGAAGTCGCAGCCCGCGCCGACGGAAACGCTGGAGACCGTCGCGATGGTGGTCAAGACCGCTGCGTAGAAATCCCTTGATGGGGCCTTGATCGGGGTCAGACCCCTGTTTCCTCCCACCGGTTACGGCGATACTTCGCGCTTTCCGGAAATAGGGGTCTGACCCCAGATGAAGGTCCTGGTCGTCGGCAGCGGCGGGCGCGAGCACGCGCTGGCCTGGAAAATCGCGCAATCGCCGCGCGTCACGCACGTGTTCGTGGCGCCGGGCAACGCCGGCACCGCCGCCGAGCCGCGCTGCACGAACGTGGCGATCCCGGCGGAAGAAATCGCATCCCTGCTGCAGTTCGCACGCGACGAAGGCATCGCCCTGACCGTGGTCGGGCCGGAGGGTCCGCTGGCGGCCGGCATCGTCGATGTGTTCACTGCCGCCGGCCTGCGCGCGTTCGGGCCGACGAAACAGGCGGCACAGCTCGAGTCCTCCAAGGCATTCGCCAAGGATTTTCTCGAACGGCACAACATCCCGACCGCGAAATACCGAGTGCACACCGATCTCGCCAAGGCGCTGGCCGACATCGAGGCCCGCGGCGCGCCGATCGTGATCAAGGCCGACGGCCTCGCCGCGGGCAAGGGCGTGGTCGTGGCGATGTCGGTGCCCGAGGCGCAGGCCGCCGTGCGCGACATGCTGTCCGGCAACTCGCTCGGCTCTGCGGGAAGCCGCGTGGTGATCGAGGATTTCCTCGACGGCGAGGAGGCGAGTTTCATCGTCATCGCCGCCGGCGGCCGCTGCGTGGAGCTGGCCACCTCGCAGGACCACAAGCGCGTCGGCGACGGCGACACCGGCCCGAACACCGGCGGCATGGGCGCGTACTCCCCCGCCCCGGTCGTGACCGAGGCCGTGCGCGCGCGCGTGTTGCGCGAAGTGCTCGAGCCGACGCTGGCGGGGCTGATCGCCGATGGCATCGACTTCACCGGCTTTCTCTACGCGGGCCTGATGATCAACGCCAGGGGCGAGCCGCGCGTGCTGGAGTTCAACTGCCGCCTCGGCGATCCGGAAACCCAGCCGCTGATGATGCGGCTCAAGTCCGACCTCACCGTGATCCTCGAGGCGGCGATCGACAAGAAGCTCGAGACCGTGAACGCCGAGTGGGATCCGCGCCCCGCGCTGGGCGTGGTGCTCGCCGCGCAGGGTTATCCGGGTATCTATCGCAAACGCGATGAAGTCCTCGGGCTCGATGAATCCGCGACGGTCGACGACTTCAAGGTTTTCCACGCCGGCACGACCGTGGACCCGGCCAGCCGGAAGGTGATCACCACGGGCGGGCGCGTGCTCTGTGCCTGCGCGCTGGGCAGCGACGTCGCCGCGGCGCAGAAGCGCGCCTACGAAGGCGCGTCGAAAATCCGCTGGGAAGGCATGCAGCTGCGGCGCGACATCGGCTACCGGGCAATCAATCGCTGAGGTCATAAAGGGGACGCACACCTTTATTCCGCGCAAAAGAAAGGCCGGCAGTGCCGGCTCTCGATAAAGGTGTGCGTCCCCTTTATTGCGTTACATCCGCGGCCAGTTGGCCAACAGCCGCTTGCTCTTCGTGCCCGCGGCGCGCGCGAGCGCACGAGCCAGCTCGATGCGGGTGTCGCGCGGATCGATCACGCGATCGATGTAATTGCGGCCCGCCGCCTCCCACGGGGCGTTGGCCCGGGAGATCTCCTCCATCATCGCCTCGCGCGCCGCGCCGGGGTCTTTCATTTCCTGCAATTTGCGGCCGAACACGACGTTGACCGCCACGGCCGGCGCCATGAACGACACATCCGCGTTCGGCCAGGCCAGCAGCACGTCGCTGCCCATGTTGCCGCCGCTCATGTTGCAGTGGGCCATGCCGTAGCTCTTGCGCACGATCAGGCTGATGCGCGGCACGCTGCACTGCTGCAGCGCGGCGATCCAATTCATGATTTTCTGCGGCATCGCGCCCTCTTCGGCGCGCCGGCCGACGAAAAACCCCGGTGTGTCGTGCAGGAATACCAGCGGGATATCGAAGGAATCGCACAGGCAGATGAACGAGGTGGCCTTCTGGCAGGCACCCGGGCCCATCGCACCCGCAGTGACCTTCGGGTTGTTGGCGAGCACGCCGACCGTGCGGCCCTCGATGCGCGCCAGCGCGGTGATCAGGCTGCCGTCGAAGAAGGGCTTGAGCTCCAGCACGCTGCCCGGATCGCACACGGCCTCGAGCAGGCGGTGCATGTCGTAGGTCGCGCGCGGGTCGGCGGGAACGAGGTCGAAGATGTTGTCGAGGCGCCCCTCACCCGCGGCTTCGCCGCGGCCTGCCCCTCCGGGAGAGGCGAAAAAACCCAGTGACTTGCGCACCAGTTGCAGGCACTCGGCATCGTCGCTGGCGAACAAATCCACCTGGCCGGTGACTTTCGCGTGCAGCTCCCAGCCACCGAGCTCCTCGGTGCTGGTCTTCTCGCCCGTGGCGATCTCGAGGATGGACGGCCCGCCCACGCACATGGCCGTGCCCTTCACCTGGATCACGACGTCGGAGAGCGAGGCGGTCCACGCCGCGCCACCGAAGCACTCGCCCATGATCGCGGTGATCAGCGGCACGCTGCGGTTGCGCGGCGCGCTCTCGGTGACCGGGTAGACCATGCTCATCATGCCGGCGCTGCCCATGATGTCCGGCACGCGCGCACCGCCGGCATCGCCCAGGCAGACGCAGGGGTAGCCCTTCTGCGCCGCGTAGGCCATGCCTTTGAGCTGCTTGCCCACGCCGACGCGGCCTCCGGCGCCGGCCATCACGGTGACGTCATCGGCCGCCACATACACCTGCCGCTGATCGATTGCGCCGAAGCCGGTGACCTTGCCGTCCGCCGGGGTTTTATCCGCCGCTTCGGGCAAATCGCTGTGCGCGAGCAGGCCGTGTTCATCGAACGAATCCGGATCGAGTAGCGCCGCGATGCGTTCGCGCGCGCTCATGCGGCCCTTGCCGCGCTGGCGCTCCAGCTTGTCCGCGCCGCCCATCTCGCGGGCGCGCGTTTCGCGGGCGGCGAGTTCGTCCAGGTGGTACGGATCCTTGTTGCCGGTGTCGTTCATCGCTTCATGCGACGCCAAGCCAGACAGCCAATGCGCGCGTTACGCGCAACATGCTGTCGTCGTCCGCCTGGCCAATCACCCGGCCGATGCGCTCGCGGCGGAGGCTCGTCACTCTGTCGACCATGATCTGCGACACCTTCTTCAGGCCGTTCCCGGGGCTGGGATCCACCGTGATGCGAAACATGGGGGCCTCGATGATCGTTCCCGAGATCGGAGCCACCGTGATGCTCGAATGCGATTCGTTGAACAACTCGGCCTGGATGACGACGGCGGGTCGCGGTTTCCCGAAGTCGCCCGAAAACGCCGCGGTAACAATGGCACCCCGTTTCACCGGGTCCAACCCTCGATGTCGCGCGCGGATTGATCAAGTTCATCGAGGATGCCTTCCTTCGCATCCGCCTTGCTCGCCAGCAAGGACTGGCGCCGGCATTCCTTCGCAAAGCTCGGTGACCGGGTATCGGGCACCCACAAGTTGACCTGGCGAAACCCGCGCGCCTGCATTCGCGCGCGATACTGGCCCACCCGTTCTCGAATCTGGTGCTTGGAACTCATGGGATCACCCTCTCTTGTTACTAGTAATATAAGCAGTCACGGGAAAAGTGACAAGGCCGCGTAAAATCCACCCATGACACCGGCCGCCCTGCACTCAGCGCTCGAGAAATTGCTCGGGGCCGGGCGAGTGCTTTCCGATCGTGAAGACCTCCGGCCCTACGAATGCGACGGCCTCACCGCCTATCGCCAGCTACCGATGGCGGTGGCGATTCCCGAAACCGAGGCGCAGGTCGTCCAGATCCTGAAGCTGTGCCACGCGCTCGGCGTGCCGGTGGTGCCGCGTGGCGCGGGCACGGGCCTCTCTGGCGGCGCGATGCCGCACGGCGAGGGCGTGCTGCTGTCCATGGCGCGCTTCAACAAGATCCTGAAAGTCGATGCGCGTGCGCGTACCGCGACCGTGCAACCCGGCGTGCGCAACCTGGCCGTGAGCGAAGCGGCCGCGCCGCACGGCCTGTTCTACGCACCGGATCCTTCCTCGCAGATCGCCTGCACCATCGGCGGCAACGTGGCCGAGAACTCCGGCGGCGTGCACTGCCTCAAGTACGGCCTGACCGTGCACAACGTGCTGCGCGTTCGCGCACTGACGATCACCGGCGAAGTTGTGGAGTTCGGCTCGAATGCGCCCGATGCGCCGGGCTACGACCTGCTCGCGCTCGCGATCGGCTCGGAGGGCCTGCTCGCGGTGACCACCGAAGTCACGCTGCGCCTGTTGCCGCGACCGCCGACGGCGCAAGTCGTGATGGCCTCGTTCGACGATGTGGCCAAGGCTGGCGACGCGGTCGCCGCCGTGATCGGCGAAGGCATCATCC
>JAYUGN010000042.1:0-7222 GCA_043767605.1 Gammaproteobacteria bacterium | reverse complement strand
GCCTGCGTCGGGTGCGCGTGGCGGCCGTCGCCGGCGTTGAGTACCGACACGCCGGGCGCGGCGTGCTGCGCGAAGAAGTGCGCGGCGCCCGAGGCCGGGTGGCGGATCACGAACATATCCACCTGCATCGCCTGCAGGGTCGCAAGCGTGTCGAGCAGGGTCTCGCCCTTGCTCGTGCTCGAGGCCGCGACGTCCAGGTTCAGCACGTCGGCCGACAGGCGCTTGGCGGCGAGCTCGAACGTCGTGCGCGTGCGCGTGCTGGCCTCGAAAAACAGGTTCACGATCGTCTTGCCGTGCAGCAACGGGTGCTTCTTGGCCGGGGCCTTGGTGAAAGTCTCGGCGCGGTCGAGGATTTTCGTCAGCAGCGCCTTCGAGAGGCCTTCCGCGGTGAGCAGGTGGCGCAGGTGGCCTTGGCTGTCGAGCTGAAGCGAGGAGGCTGGAGGCTGGAGGCTGGAGGCTGGCGAATCTTTCTTGGACTTCATGTTCTCTCAGTCTCTCCTCTCGGCAAGCCACTGCTCCAGGATCACCTTTGCAGCAGCAGAATCCTTGTCGCCCTTGCGCACGCGGCGCGCCATCGTGCCGGAAGCGCGCGCATCGCGCAGGTCGCCGAGCGCGCTGCGCGAGCTGTAGCGCTCGTCGCACAGGTGCACCGGCACTCCGGCGCGCTGCTGCAGGGTGCCGGCGAACGCGCGGGCCTTTTTCGTGATCGGCTGCTCGCTGTCATCCTCGCCGAGCGGCAGGCCGACCACGCAGGCGGACGGCGACCACTCCTTCAGCAGTTTTTCGATGGCGGGCCAGTCCTCGGACACCGTGCCCAGGCCGCGCGCCGCGCGCGTCACTGCGTCGCCGATGGCAACGCCAATTCTTTTAGTGCCGTAATCGAAGGCTAGGTAGACGCCCGTCACGCGTGTCCCGCGGGACCCGCGGTCAGTTGCGTGACATCCACGCCGAGCAGGCGCGTGGCGGCTTCCCAGCGGGTCGAGATCGGCGCCTCGAACATGATCGCGCTGTCCACCGGCGTGTTGAGCCAGGAGTTTTCCTTGATCTCGTGCTCCAGCTGGCCCGCGGCCCAGCCGGCGTAGCCGAGCGCGACCAGGAAGCGCTTGGGGCCCGCGCCGCGGCCGATGGCCGTCAGCACGTCCTTGGAGGTCGTGATGTAGAGCTTGTCGGAGATCTTGAGCGTGGATTCCCAGCTGCCCGCCTCGCTGTGGATCACGAAGCCGCGCTCGGTCTGTACCGGGCCGCCCCAGTGCACGAGGTGGTCGGAAGGGTCGAGCGCCGGGTGTTCGAGCTTCATGTGCTCGAGCATGTCCACCAGGCGAAGTTCCGTGGGGCGGTTGATGACCAGGCCCAGCGCGCCCTGCTCGTTGTGCTCGCAGAGCAGCGTGACGGAATGATTGAAATTGGGGTCTACGAGCCCCGGCATGGCTACCAAGAACTGATTGTTGAAATAGTGGTTCTCAGCCATATACAGATTATACGTCAGGGCAGCACGTTTGGCTCCAGCCGTCCGGCCCGGCCACGAATAGCGCTTGCGCGGCGATGGCCGCGACCGGCGCATCCGCTGTGGCCCCATTTATTGCGCGGCGCGCTTCTCGATGGCCTCGATCGCCAGGGTGGCGACATCGATGCCGGCATCGCGTGAAATTTCACGCGCGCAGGTCGGGCTGGTGACGTTGATCTCGGTCAGGAAGTCGCCGATCACGTCGATGCCGACGAACAACAGGCCCATCTCGCGCAGTTTCGGGCCGACCTGCGCCACGATCCAGCGATCGCGCTCGGTCAGCGGGCGGGTCTCGCCGCGGCCGCCGGCGGCAAGGTTGCCGCGCGTCTCGCCCTCGGCCGGGATGCGCGCGAGGCAGTGCGACACCGGCACGCCGTCAATCACCAGGATGCGTTTGTCGCCGTCCTTGATCTCGGGCAGGTATTTCTGCGCCATGCAGTAGCGGCCGGACACCGTCGAGGTCTCGTAGATCACCGAGGCGTTGGCGTCGTCGGGCCCGACGCGGAAGATCGAGGCGCCGCCCATGCCGTCGAGCGGCTTGACCACGATGTCGCCCTGTTCCTGGTGGAAGCTCTTCAGCGCGCGGATGTTGTTGGTGATCAGCGTCGGCGGCGTGCAGTGCGAGAACCAGCTGATGAAGGCCTTCTCGTTGGCGTCGCGCAGCGCGCTCGGCCGGTTCACGACCAGCGCGCCGCTTTCCTCGGCACGCTGCAGGATGTAGGTGGCCGCGATGTAGGCCATGTCGAACGGCGGATCCTTGCGCATCAGGATCACGTCCAGGTCCCCGAGCGGCAGGATCTGCGCGGTGCCGAGCTCGAACCACTTCTTGCCGTCGTCCCAGACCTTCACCGGCCGCGCGTAGCCGTAGGCGGCGCCGTCGCGCAGCCACAGGTCGGAGAGTTCGAAATAGAGCAGGGTCCAGCCGCGCGCCTGCGCGGCGAGCATCAGCGCGAGCGTGGTGTCCTTGCAAGGCTTGATGGCGCCGATCGGGTCCATCACCACGCCCAGCGTGCGGCTCATGGCTGGCCTACGCCGGGACCGGGGGTCTTGCTGTTGGCGACCTCGCGCGCCGCCGCCAGCATCGCCAGCCGAGCGACCACGCCGTAGGCGTAGAAGCGGTTCGGGTGCTCGTCCGGCCCGCAGTCGGGGTCCGGGTGCGTGCAGGATTCCTCGAACGCCAGCATCTGGAAGCTGGAGCCGGGCGCGTTGAGGTTCTCGGTGTTGCTGCGGCCGCCGTGCACGCGGTAGAAGCCGCCGACCACGTAGTGGTCGATCATGTAGATGACCGGCTCGGCAGTGGCCAGTTCGGGCCCCCAGGTCTCGTAGGTGTAGACCCCTTCCTGGAGGATCGCGCCGGTGACGTCCTTGCCTTCCTTGGTCGCGGCCATCTTCTTGCGCGCGTCTCGGTTGAGGTTGCGCACGTCGTCGGGGCTCTTCACCGTCATGACGCCCATGCCGTAGGTGCCGGCGTCGGCCTTCACGATCACGAAGGGCTCTTCCTTGACGCCGTATTCCTTGTACTTGAGCCGGATGTCGGCCAGCAGCAGCTCGACGTTGCCGGCCAGGCAGTCCTCGCCCTCGCGCGTGCGGAAGTTGATCTGGCCGCAGTTGCGGAACGCGGGGTCCACCAGCCAGGGGTCGATGTCGAGCATCTCGCCGAATTCGGTGGTGACGTCCTTGTAGATGCCGAAGTGGCCGGTCTTGAGGCGGCTGTGCCAGCCCAGCGCGCTGGGCGGGATGATCGGCTGCTCGACGCCCTTGAGGATCTCCGGGATGCCGCCGGTGAGGTCGTTGTTGAGCAGCACGGAGCAGGGCGTGAAGCCCTCGACCATCAGCGTGTCGCCCTCGCGCTTGAGCGGCTCCAGCGTGAGCTCCCTGCCCGAATCCAGCTTGATGACCTGCGGCTCGCCCAGGCCCTCGATCAGGGAGCCGATGCGGATGTTGAAGCCGGCCTTGCGGATCAGGCTCTGCAGCGTGGCCACGTTCTCAAGGTAGAACTTGTTGCGCGTGTGGTTCTCGGGCACCAGCAGGATGCCCTTGGCGGTCGGGCAGACCCGCTCGATGGCGATCTGCAGCGCCTGGATGCACAGCGACTCGAAAACCGGGTTGAGGTTGTTGAAGCCGGCCGGGAACAGGTTGGTGTCCACCGGGGCCAGCTTGAAGCCGGCGTTGCGCAGGTCCACCGAGCAGTAGAAGGGCGCCGGCGTCTCGCGCCACTGGCTGCGGAACCAGGCTTCGATGTCGGCCACGCGGTCGAGCAGCGTGCGCTCGAGTTCCAGCACCGGTCCGGTGAGCGCTGTGGTCAGGTGCGGGACGGGAGCGAGCATGCGAGGGACCGACGGGGAGTGGAACGCATGGTATCTTGCGGCGTGCGCAAAGGGGGAGTGGGAGCACCGTGAACGATCAGGCCGTCGCCGCCACCAAGGTGATGGTCATCGACGACAGCCAGACCATTCGACGCACGGCGGAAACGCTGCTCGCGCGCGAAGGCTATGCCGTAATTACCGCCTCGGACGGTTACGAGGCACTCGGCAAGATCGTCGATCACCATCCGGACGTCATTTTCATCGACATCATGATGCCGCGTCTGGACGGCTATCAGGTGTGCGCCCTGATCAAGGGCAATCCGAAATTCAGCGCCATTCCGGTGGTGATGCTGTCCAGCAAGGACGGCGTGTTCGACCGCGCGCGTGGCCGCATTGTCGGCTCCGACCAGTACCTCACCAAACCCTTCACCCGGGACGAGATCCTCTCTGCGGTGAAGGTCTACATCAAGAAATAAAGGAACGTGAGCGTCGACCTGCTGTCCCTGCGCGACACGCCCTTCGAACTCCTTGCGGAGCTCGAGCGGCGCCTGCAGACCTCGCGCGTGGACCTGGCCGCGGGTTCGGCGCAATTCTGGACCGGCCTGGGCTTCCGCCTCGGCGAGCGCTGGGTGGTGGCCCCGCGCGAGGATGTGCGCGAAGTCATCGTCACGCCACCGCTGACGCGCGTGCCCGGCGGGCGACCCTGGCTGCTCGGCGTCGCCAACGTCCGCGGGGGCCTGCTGCCGGTCTGCGACGTGCAGCGCTTGCTCGGCGAGGAGCACCACGCGCTGGCCCGCAGCAGCCGCGTGCTGGTCTATAACAATGACCGCGTCCCGGCCGGCTTCCTGGTGGACGAAGTGGTGGGTTACCGCCAGTTCGCGCCGGCGGACCAGCGCATGGAGATGGTCGGTGGCAGCGGCACGCTCAAGCCGTTCCTGCTCGGCGCCTTCGTGCGTGAAGGCCAGCCCTGGTACGCGCTGTCGCTGCACAAGCTGGCCGCTGGCGATGCCTTCAACCGGGCGGGCTGGTAATGAGCGCCAACCCGAACCTGCTGGCCAGCCTGCACTGGGTGCAGGGCGAGCTCGCACAGTCGCTGACGCGCGTGCGCACGCTGGTCGAGCAGCACATGGAAACGCCGGCCAACCAGCTGCCGCTGCAGCAGGCCGTGGTCGAGCTGCACCAGGTGCGCGGCACCGCCTCGATGATCCAGTGCTCGGGGCTCGCGGCGCTGACGGATGAAATGAAGGCGGCGGTGCAGGACCTCCTGCAGGGCCGCATCAGCGAGGGCGAGGCGGCGTACGCCGCGCTGCTCGGCGCCACGCTGCAATTGGGCGACTACATCGACGCGCTGGCCGGCGGCATGGACGACTCGGTCATGGTCTTCCAGCCGGTCATCAACGAACTTCGCCTGGCCCGCGGCAAGCCGGTGATCGGCGAGGCCGAGCTGTTCGCCGAGCAACTGGGCCTGGCGGCGACGCCGGTCACGCTGCCGCCCGGCGAGGCGCGCAAGACCGGCGTCGCGCAGGACACCGCCAGGAAATTCCAGCTGGTCTACCAGCAGAACCTGCTGCAGTGGATCAAGGGCGCCGACGTGCAGCTGGCGCTGGGCCGGCTCGGCAAGGTCGCCGAGCAGATCGCGGCCAGCACGGTGTCGGTGCCGGTCTACCAGCTCTGGCGCATGGTCGCGGCCGTGGCGGAGGCGCTGCTGACCAAGGGCCTTGACGATGCCTCCGAGCTGCGGCGCCTCTATGGCCGCGCCGGCGCGCAGCTCAAGCTGCTGGCCGAGCAGGGCGAAGAAGCCACGGCTGCTGCCGCCGGCACGCTACCCTTCCAGTTCCTGTACTACATCGCGCGCAGCCGCAGCCAGGGCCCGCGCGTCACCGCGCTGCGCAACGTCTATCCACTCGCGCGCCTGCTGCCGACGCCGGAAGCGGTCGAGAACCTGCGCCAGAAGATCCGCGGCCCGAACACGACGTTGCTGAACAAGTTGTCCGAGGAAATCCGCAAGGACCTCACGCAGGTCAAGGACGCCATCGACCTCACGGTGCGCGCCGGCGACAAGGCGCCGGCCGAGCTGAAGGACACGGTCGAGAAGCTGGGCCGCGTCGCCGTCACGCTGAACATGCTCGGCCTGGGCAGCCTGCAGGCCGTGATCCAGGCGCAGGCGGTCGCGCTGACCGGCGTGAACCCGCAGAACGTGCCTGCCACCGACCCGCTGTGGCTCGATGTCGCCACCGCGCTGCTGCGCGTCGAGCACAGCCTCGACGATGCGCTGGTCCGCCAGCTGCGCCGCTCGCGCAACGATGAAGCCGACGACATCGCCAGCGCGATCCCGATGCTCGACGTGCGCGAGGGCCGCGCTGCGCTGGTGCGCGAGAGCCTCGTGGACCTCGCCCGCCTGAAGGGGCTGGTGGACGGTTACCTGAAGACCGGCGACGCCGCGCCGCTGCCGGAGGCCGGGCGGCTGCTCGGCAACCTCGACACCGGCCTGCGCGTGCTGCAAAGCGAGCGCGCCGCTTCGCTGATGGGCGTGCTGCGCGGCTATGCGTTGAGCCCTTCGTTCGCGTTCGTGCGCAAGGAAAAAGCGCAGGCCGAGCGTTTCGCCGACGCCGTGGCCGGCATCGAGTACTACCTCGAGGCGCTGAAGGCGCAGGCGCCGGACACCGAGCGCCTGGTCGATCACCTCGCGGCCGCGGTGGAGCGTCTCGACATCGGCGCTGCCGACCTTGCCCCTGCGCCGCCGCCGGGCCTGCCCGCGATGGCGCCCATCGCGCCCCTCGAGCCCGCGACCGCTCCGGCCGCAAGCGCGCCGGCGGCGGTGCCCGCGCCGGCCGTCAACCCGGAGCATCCGCTCTCGCAGACGATGCGTCCTGCCCCGCGCGAGGAAGTCGACCCGGAAATCCGCGACATCTTCCTCGGCGAAGCCGACGAAGTGCTCGGCTCGCTGCGTGAATACCTGCCCAAGCTGAAGAAGAACGCCAACGACCGCGACACCTGGGCCGAGGCGCGCCGCGGCTTCCACACGCTCAAGGGCAGCGGCCGCATGGTCGGCGCGCGCGACATCGGCGAGTTCGCCTGGGCGGTGGAGCACCTGCTGAACCGCTGCCTTGAAGGCACACGGACGTTCTCGCCACCGGTGATCGAGCTGTTCGAGGCCGCGATCGGCGCGATGCCCGGCACCATCACCGCGTTCCGCGACGGGACACCGTTGCCGGAAGGCGTGATGGAATTGCAGAACCGCGCGCACCGCCTGGCCAAGGGCGACGACGCAGGTCCCGACCAGGAGCTGGTGCAGGTGTTCTGCATCGATGCGCGCGAGCGACTCGCCACGATGCGCCACTGGCTCGAGGTCCAGGACGACGCCCGGCCCGAGCACACGGTGGACGAGACCATCGCGCGCGGCCTGCACACG
>JAYUGN010000041.1:0-2451 GCA_043767605.1 Gammaproteobacteria bacterium | reverse complement strand
GGCTGCGCACCGAGATCGGCGTGCACCGGCTGGTGCGCAAGTCGCCGTTCGATTCCAACGCGCGCCGCCACACCTCGTTCGCGGCGATGTTCGTCTCGCCCGAGGTGGATGACGACATCGACATCCAGATCAACCCGGCTGACCTGCGGGTGGACACCTACCGCTCCGGCGGTGCCGGCGGCCAGCACGTCAACAAGACCGAGTCGGCCATCCGCATCACGCACGGGCCCAGCGGCATCGTGGTGGCCTGCCAGACCGAGCGCTCGCAGCACCAGAACCGCGATCGCGCGATGAAGCAGCTGAAGGCCAAGTTGTACGAGCGCGAGATCGAGAAGCGCAACGCGGTGAAGCAGCTAACCGAGAATTCGAAGGCCGACATCGAATGGGGCTACCAGATCCGCTCGTACGTGCTCGACCAGTCGCGCATCAAGGATCTGCGTACCGGCGTTGAAATCGCCGACACTCAGCGCGTGCTGGACGGCGACCTCACGCGCTTCATCGAAGCCAGCCTCAAGCAAGGACCGTAATGGCCGACCAGGACGAAAAACCCCAGGACGAGAATTACCTGATCGCGCAGCGCCGAGAAAAGCTTGAAAAGCTCAGGGCGAAGGGCAACGCCTTCCCAAATCAATTTCGGCGCAATGCGCTGGCGGAGGACCTGCGTGGCGCCTACGGCGAGCGCTCGGCCGAATCGCTGGCGACCGAGCAGCAGGTGTTCTCGATCGCCGGCCGCCTGATGGCCAAGCGCATCATGGGCAAGGCCAGCTTCGGCCAGTTGCAGGATATGTCCGGCCGCATCCAGGTCTTCGTGCAGCAGGACGCGATCGGCGCCGAGACCTACGCGGATTTCAAGACCTGGGACGTCGGCGACATCGTCGCGGCGGAAGGCCAGGTGTTCAAGACCAGGACCGGCGAGCTGTCGCTGAAAGTCTCGCGCGTGCACCTGCTGGTGAAGTCGCTGCGGCCGCTGCCGGAGAAGTGGGCCGGCCTGACCGACACCGAGATGCGCTACCGCCAGCGCTACGTCGACCTGATCATGAATCCCGAGGTGCGCAAGCTGTTCGAGACGCGCAGCCGCATCGTGCGCTTCATCCAGCAGTACTTCGATGCGCTGGGCTTCATCGAGGTCGAGACGCCGATGCTGCAGGCGATCCCCGGCGGCGCCGCGGCGCGGCCGTTCGTCACGCACTACAACGCGCTCGATCGCGACTGCTACCTGCGCATCGCGCCGGAGCTGTACCTCAAGCGCCTCGTGGTCGGCGGCTTCGAGAAGGTCTACGAGATCAACCGCAACTTCCGCAACGAGGGGCTCAGCACGCGCCACAACCCCGAGTTCACGATGCTGGAGTTCTACCAGGCCTACGCCGCGTTCAAGGACGGCATGGACCTGATCGAAAACCTGATCCGCGACCTCGCCCTGTCCATCAAGGGCGACGCGAAGCTCAGCTACCAGGGCCACGCATGCGACCTCGCGGCCCCGTTCGCGCGGCTGACGCTGACCCAGGCGGTCCTGAACCACAACCCTTCATTCGATCCCGAGCGCCTGAAGGACCGCGATTACCTCGCGGAGCACGCACGCAAGGTCGGCGGCGACGTGCAGCCGGGGTACGGGGTGGGCAAGCTCCTGACCGAGATCTTCGAGAAGACGGTCGAGGCCAAGCTGTTCGAGCCGACCTTCATCACCGAATATCCGACCGAGGTTTCGCCGCTGGCGCGGCGCAGCGACGGCAATCCCGACGTCACCGACCGCTTCGAGTTCTTCGCGGGCGGCCGCGAGATCGCCAACGGGTTTTCGGAGCTGAACGACCCGGACGACCAGGCCGCGCGCTTCCGCGCGCAGGTCGCAGCGCACGAGCGGGGCGACCAGGAGGCGATGGTGTACGACGCCGATTACATCCGCGCGCTGGAATACGGCCTGCCGCCGACCTGCGGCGCCGGCGTCGGCATCGACCGCCTCGCGATGTTCCTGACGGATGCGCCGTCCATTCGCGATGTGCTCCTGTTTCCGCAGATGCGGCCTGAAGCCTAGTGCTTGCCTCTCCCCGTGAGTGTTCCCTCACGGGGAGAGGTCGGCGCGAAGCGCCGGGTGAGGGGTGCTCTACCCGCTTGAGGGGTGCTCTACCCGCTTGCAGAGACGACCAGCGCATCGCTGCCGCCGTTGCGGTCCACCGCGTCGACGACTTCGCCTTCGGCGATTTTCGCACCCGGCGCGGGAGCAGGGCCGGCCAGGCGCAGCAGGCTCATGTGCCGTTTCACCGCGCCGCGATAGTGCACGCGGGCGATGACTTCCTGGCCGGTGTAGCAGCCCTTGTCGAAGGCGATGCCGCCGAGCGCATCGAGGTTGCACATCTGCGCAACGAAGCGATCCTGGGTTTCCGGATACACCACCGGCACGCCGGCCTGGATCTCCAGTTGCTTCCAGGCCTGCGCGTCGCCGGACGGAACCGCCAG
>JAYUGN010000040.1:0-7237 GCA_043767605.1 Gammaproteobacteria bacterium | reverse complement strand
GGACCGTCGAGAAGGACACCGGTGAATCGGTCACCGCCTACAAGACCCAGCGCGCGCTGCGCCTGCACCTGCGCATCGACTACGACAACCACCATGTGTCGTTCCATTATCTCGACAGCGACAACTTCCATGGCGAGGACGACCCCAGGACCGGCGGCATCCTGATCCACCGCAAGGCCAATGTGTGGCTGCAGGCGCTGGGAGAAGAGGTGGGGCTGCAGATGCAACCCATCCTGTTTGCGCGCGACCCGGCCGAGATCGTGCCGGTGACGCCCTCGACTGACATGGCGCCCGTCCCGGCCCCTGTGGCGCCCGTCCCGGCCCCTGTGGCCCCTGTCCCGGCCCCCGCCCCGGAGGCACCCCCCGAGAGCCCGCCGCAGGCCCCGGCCCCCCCGCGGTAGCCACTGTCACAAGACAGGGGGCAGAATGGCCGCCCCGATGAACAACATGACCGCCACCGACGCGCCCCGCCGCGCGCTCGCCGACCTTACGCCGGCCGAGCTGTTCCTGAACCGGGACCTGTCGATGCTGGAGTTCAACCGCCGCGTGCTGCAGATGTCGCGCGACGAGAGCATCCCGGTACTGGAGCGCCTGAAGTTCCTCTGCCTCTCCAGTTCCAACCTTGACGAATTTTTCGAGATCCGCGTGGCGGGCCTCAAGCAGATGCTGAGCGTGGGCTCGACGCAGGCTGGGCCGGACGGCGTGCTGCCGACCGACCTCGTCGCCGCCATCGGCACGCGCGCGCACAGCCTGGTGGACGAGCAGTACAAGATCTTCAACGAAGTGCTCGCGCCGGCGCTGGAAAAGGAGAAGGTGCGCTTCGTGCGTCGCGCCGACTGGAGCAAGGAACAGGACGCCTGGCTGCGCAAGTTCTTCGAGGACGAGCTGATGCCGGTGCTGTCGCCAATCGGGCTCGACCCGGCGCACCCGTTCCCGCGCATCCTCAACAAATCCCTGAACTTCATCGTCTCGCTCTCGGGCAAGGACGCCTTCGGCCGCAACAGCGGTTTTGCCGTGGTGCAGGCGCCGCGCGCGCTGCCGCGGCTGATCCGTATCCCGGTGAACGTGCCGGGTTCGGGGCCGCACGACTTCGTGTTCCTCTCGTCGGTGATCCACGCCTACGTGAACGACTTGTTCCTCGGCATGCAGGCCACCGGCTGCTACCAGTTCCGGGTGACGCGCAATTCCGACCTGCTGGTCGAGGAGGAAGAGGCCGAGGACCTGCTGGTCGCGCTCGAAGGCGAGCTGTCGCAACGCCAGTGGGGCAACACCGTGCGCCTCGAGGTGGCCGACAACTGTCCCGAGCAGATGTGGCAGTACCTCGCCGACGTGATGAACCTCAAGCCCGAGGACGTCTACCAGGTCAACGGGCCGGTGAACCTGAACCGCCTGCTGGCGATTCCAGACCTGGTGGATCGCCCGGACCTGAAGTACCCGCCGTTCACGCCGCGGCTGCCCAAGGGCCTGGCGCAGGCGCCCGATTTCTTCTCGGTGCTGCGCGAGCGCGACCTGCTGTTGCACCACCCGTTCGATTCGTTCGCGCCGGTCATCGAGTTCCTGCGTGCGGCCGCGCGTGACCCGAACGTGCTGGCGATCAAGCAGACGCTCTATCGCACCGGCACCAAGTCCGGCGTGGTGGATGCGCTGATCGAGGCGGCCAAGAACGGCAAGGAAGTGACGGTCGTTGTCGAGCTGCGCGCGCGTTTCGACGAGGAAGCCAACATCGACCTTGCCGAGCAACTGCAGGAGGTCGGCGCGCACGTCGTCTATGGCGTGGTCGGCCACAAGACGCACGCCAAGATGGTGCTGGTCGTTCGCAGGGAAGAAACGGGCCTCAAGCACTACGCCCACCTCTCCACCGGCAACTACCACCCGCGCACCTCGCGCCTCTACACCGACTACGGCCTGTTCACGACCGACGCCGGCATCTGCAAGGATGTGCACGGCGTATTCCTGCAGCTGACCAGCCTGGGCAAGGTCGCGAAAATGAAGCACCTGCTGCAGTCACCGTTCACGCTCGCCAAGGAACTGCACAAGAAGATCGAGCGCGAGACCGAGGCCGCCGAGAAGGGCAAGCCGGCACGGATCATCGCCAAGCTCAACGCCATCGTGGAACCCGAGATCATCAAGGCGCTGTACAAGGCCTCGCAAGCCGGCGTCTCGATCGACCTGATCGTGCGCGGCGCCTGCTCGCTGAAGCCCGGCGTGCCCGGATTAAGCGACAACATCCGCGTGCGCTCGATCATCGGCCGCTTCCTCGAGCATCCGCGCGTGATCTATTTCGGCAATGGCGGCGACGCGGAAGTGTGGCTGTCGAGCGCCGACTGGATGGAGCGCAACTTCTTCCGGCGCGTCGAGGTGGCGTTTCCGGTGCTCGACAAGAAACTCCGCGAGCGCGTGATCAACGACCTCAACGGCTACCTCGAGGACACGGCCCAGGCCTGGCTGCTCGGCGCCGACGGCACCTACACGCGCGCCGACAATAACGCGGGCGGCAAGGGCATCCAGCAGAAGCTGCTCGAAGAAGCGCTCTCCTGAACATCTGCGTCTTCGGCGCCGGCTCGATCGGCTGCTACGTCGGCGGCCGGCTCGCCGCGGCGGGCGCGCACCTGAGCTTCGTCGGCCGCGAACGCATCGGCGCCGAATTGCGCGCACACGGCTTGCACCTCACCGATTTCCACGGCGCAGATATCCGGGTGCCTGCCGACCGCTTCGTTTACTCCGCCGACCCCGGCGTGGCGCACGATGCCGACCTCGTGCTGGTCGCGGTGAAATCCGCGGCGACGGCCGAAGCCGGCGCGGCGCTGGCCGCCGTGCTGAAACCCGGCGCGATCACCGTCAGCTTCCAGAACGGCCTGCACAACGCGGAAGTGCTCGCCGCGGCGATGCCCGGCAAGACTGTCGTGGCCGGCATGGTCGAGTTCAACGTGATCAACCGCGGCGGCGGTGTGTTCCACCAGGGCTCCGAGGGCAGCGTGGATGCCGCGCAGCACGCGGGGCTCGCGCCTTTCGTGCCGCTGTTCGAGAAAGCCGGCCTGCCGCTCACGCAGCACGCGGATTTCCCCCGCGTGCAGTGGGCCAAGCTGCAACTGAACCTCAACAACGCGGTGAATGCGCTGGCCGGCATCCCGCTGAAGGAAGAGCTGGGCCAGCGCGCGTTCCGCCGCTGCATCGCGCTGGCGCAGCGGGAGCTGCTCGATGCGCTGGACGTTGCGGGCATCGCGCTGCCCAAGCTCACGCCGCTGCCGGCGAAATGGCTGCCGCGCTCGCTCGACGTCCCTGACTTCCTGTTCCGCGCCTCGGCGAAGAGCGTGCTGGCGATAGACCCGCTGGCGCGCAGCTCGATGTGGGAAGACCTGCAGGCCGGCCGCACCACCGAGGTGGATTTCCTCAACGGCGAAGTCGTGGCGCTGGCGGCAAGGCACGGCACGCGCGCGCCGGTGAATGCGCGGCTGGTGGCGCTGATCCGCGACGCCGAGCGCGGCGGCAAGCGCAACTGGCGCGGCGACGAGCTGCTCGCCGAGCTGAAGCGCGCCGGCTAGCGCGGCCATGGCGCGGTGCCTTCGCGCCGCTTTCCAGAGTTTGCATTCCTGCCGGCCCCGGCGTTAGGGTTGCCTGGCTTACGGCCGCCTGGAGAAAGACAACAAGGCGGACCGTCTCCCAATAAAAATCAAAACAAGGGAGTAATAGCAATGACACGATCCATTTTCACGTTTGTGGGAGGCGCCATTCTGGCGCTCGCCGCGGGCGCCGCGCAGGCGGCACAGTCACAGCCGGTGCCGCTGCCGGCCCCGCGACCGCTCACGCTGCCATCAGTGCCCGACCCCAATTCCATCATCACACCGGTGGATCCCGGCAGCGTGCCTGCGCCGAACCCGCCGAACCCGCCGAACCCGCCAAGCCCGCCAGATCCCGGCATCCTGCAGCTGCCGACCGTTCCGCAGGGTTACCAGGCGCCCACGGTCTACGACTCGTACCACGTGATGTGCGAACAGGGCGGCCTGAGCTTCGAACTCAAGGGCGGGCTGCTCTACCTCGATCCGGACACGCTCCAGATCACTTCGCTCGGCAGCACCTACGCGGACGATGTCCTGGGCCCGGTTGAGAACGCCGTGGACATTCCAGACCGCTACGAAGCGGCCAACTGCAGCCCTGACGGCGGCCGCACCTGGGGGCGCGTGATCCTCGACTTTTACGTCCCGAACTACGGCGAGAGCTCCGTAGTTCACACGGGTTATGAGGACGTGGTGCTGGGCGACCAGTCCAGTGACGAGTCCGAGGAGTTCCCTGCCAGCCAGGAGGCCGACCTAAATGCGTTCTTCGAAGCGATGGTCGGAGTTCTTGGCGATTCGCCGGGCCCACAGGCCATCGGCACGCCGGTGCTGCCGACGCTGCCCTCGCCGCTCTATACGATCGATGTCAAGTACAAGGGACCGGCCGGGCAGTACATCTCCATGTCCGCGCCCGGCGTGGTCGGTGTGCCGACCGTCGTGCCAGTGGTGAACGGCAACGGCAACCAGCCCGAGACGTTCGTCGTGCAGATCGGGCCTTCGCAAACCGCGAGCGCCGATGGGACCGTGACGTCCTCAGGCTACGCGCTGAAAATCCAGCGCGTGGTCTCGCCGAACGTCACGGCCACGTGCAACGCCCTGGAGGCCGACGTCTCCGTGCGCATTGGGCTGGCCAATCCGCAGGATCCCGGCTATCCGAACAGCGCGACGGGCTCGATGGAGTTCGGCTACAGGACGATCGGGGTCGTCCCGCGTGCAACCGCGCCGTCGACGTTCGAGATCAAGTACGAGAGCGCCACGGCCACCACCGGTCCCACGCGCAACGACTTCTTCGTGGCCGTCACGCAAGTCCCGAGCTGCAACGCGGACGCGCTCAAGATCGTCGGGCACTTCGTGGACAGGGCCGATCCCGCGCGCACGGACGACGACGTGGATCTCACGCTCGACCTGCTGCAACCCGTGCTGACCGATTGGACGCTCGCGCGCAAGACGGATCCCAGCTACAAGATGCTGGTCACGTCGAGGTCGCCCAAGCCGCTGGGCACCTTGAGACTGAATGGGCAGAACAAGGGCAAGCAACTCGACACGACCGTGGGGCCGATCCCGGAAAGCGTCACGGCCTGCATGCACCAGGGCAACCAGTGCAACGCGCCGTGGCGCATGGACAGGGCCTCGGAGATTTCCTTCTCCTTCCGGTCGCGCGACGCCGCGGATCATGTGTCACCCCTGACCGTCCACTACGCTGAGGGTGACAGCAACTCAAGCCTCGATCTGCTGCTGACCCTCAGCGATTTGTCCATCGATTCGTACATTGGCCGGTTTAGTTGGAGAGAATTGCCTGGCATCCCTTTTGTCAAGGGCGATTACCCGAAATGGTTTTACATCGACACCCTGGGCAACCCGATCTCGGGCTACTACCACTCAGCCTCGGGCAAGCATCACCTCAACATCGAGTTGGGCAGCGGGACTCGTATCTGGGGACGGGAAGTGGTGGCGGCCAAGAAGAAATGGGGCACGGTGATTCGCGTGGACAAGTGGGGAAGAATCTCTTGCTCCGGATTCTCGATCGACATGGATGGAGTGCCACCCCCGATCAACGGTAGGCTGTTGGGAGCCGCACTCTGTTATTGATGCATTGGAAAGGCAGGACGGGTGGCCGCCCTTGGGGCGGCCACCTTCTAAAAACAAAAAGGGGAGCCATGAAAAAAGCGCACATGCTTGTTGCCATCGCCCTGGCCACCACGGCCTTTTTACCGGACGCACATGCTCAATCAGGACCGAGTCCCCGCACGCTGAACTGGGATTGGCTCGAAGCGGCCTACGAGGTGGCCTACTACAGCTTTTATTCGGAGGAGATTCGCGATAAGAGTCAATGGGCTGCGCGGGCGCGTGCAAACATCGCCCTTTTCCCAAACCTGCACGTCACGGGCAGCTACGATAAGCAACACTTTGACGCCGCGGGCGGGAACCTTCATTTGCAAGAAAACCTGATTTTCAGTCGTTGCGGCGCGGGGACCCACGCAGACTTCGGCCCAGGCAGCGCGCTGGTCCTGGAGGTCGTGCGTGAAGAGGCCGGACGGAGATCGCACATCGAAGAATCGGGCTCTCAAAATCAAGACACAAAAGCCGTGATACGCGGTTTTGGTTACTACGCCGGCATCCGCCACTACCTGGGGGATACCGAACTGGAACTGGGCTACGAGCGTTCAGACCTCAAGGACGAAATTCCCCTGGCGGGTGGTGATGACCCCTTTCGTGTGAAGGTCAGGCTGGGCACGCTTTCGGCTCAGCTGACCGCACCCTTGTCAAAGCGGTTGAGCGCCACGATGCGCTTCGAGCAACTGGCATCCCGGGCCAAAGTTGACGAAGACGCCAGGAACTATCACAGCGATAGCAGCGGACATTTCGAAAATCTTCTCTTCGGCCTGCGCTTCGCGCTCTGATCACTCGAACTTGAGCCTGAAGTCCACCGTCTTGAGGTAATCGGCTTCCTGTTCGAGGTCGGTCGCGGCCAGCGGGTGCTCCTCGAGCCAGCTCTTGGGCAGCTGCAGGTCGAGGCTGTGCTTGCCAGCCTGCGGCGTGAAGCGCGGCCGCGCGTCGGGCTGGCGGCTGCGATGCATCAGCACGGCGATGCGCAGCAGCACCGCGAGTTGCTGGATCGGCTCGACCCAGTCTTCCGAAAGATCCGCCCACGCGGCCGGGGCGAACTTGCCGCGGTGCAGCCGCACCAGCGCCGCCAGCACGCGCTGCTCGGTCTGCGAGAAGCCCGGCAGGTCGGCGTGACGCACCAGGTATTCGCTGTGCTTGTGGTAACCGGCGTGGGCGATAGCGAGGCCCGACTCGTGCAACCGCGCGGCCCAGCCGAGCAGGCGCTTGCCGGTTTTCTTGTCCAGCTTCCAGGCCTCGGCCACGCCCTCGAGCAACTTCAGCGCGGTGGCCTCGACGTCGGCCGCGTGCGGCAGGTCCACGCCGTAGCGCTGGGCGCGCGCGGCGATGGTCTCGTCGCGGATGTCACGGTCGGTCAGGCGCCCGAGCAGGTCGTAGATCACGCCCTCGCGCAGCGCGCTCTCGGAGGTCTGCATGCGCTCGACCTTCAGCGCGTCGAACACGCCGGCCAGCACGGCCAGCCCGCCCGCGAAGACATCGCGGCGATCCTCGCGCAGGTCCTCGAAATCGATCTTGTCGACGCGGCCGGTCTTGAGCGTGAGCTCGACCACTTTCTCGAG
>JAYUGN010000039.1:0-7240 GCA_043767605.1 Gammaproteobacteria bacterium | reverse complement strand
GCTTCGAGGCGGTGGCGCGGCTGTGCGAAAAATCGGGGCTGAAGTTTGCGCGCCGCAGCGTGCTCAAACTGCCGGAAGACGCGGCGAAGCTTGCCGAGGCGAACGTGCTGCTCGGCGACAGCATGGGCGAGCTCAACACCTGTTTCGGCGCGAGCGACGTGGCGCTCGTCGCCGGCAGCTTCGTGCCGGTCGGCGGCCACAACGTGCTGGAGCCAGCCGCCGCCGGCGTGCCGGTGCTGTTCGGGCCGCACATGTTCAATTTCGAGCAGGCGCGCAGCGTGCTGCTCGACGCCGGCGCGGCGCGCCAGCTCACCGTCGAGGCGCAGCTGGCGCCGGCGCTGGCCGAACTGCTGGGCGATCCGCCGCTGCGGAAAGAAATGGGCCGTGCGGGCCGCGCGGTGATGGCCGCCAACCGCGGCGCGCTGCAGCGCCTGCTGGCCCTGCTGGAAAAAATTCCCGGCTAGGACTCGCGCCGCGCGCGGTGCAGGCGCAGCAGGCCGTCGGCGGCGTAGATCGCCAGCGCGACCCAGATGCAGGCGAAGCCCTGCAGCTGCAGGCGCGTGAACGGCTCGTGGAACAGCCAGATGCCGCAGGCCAGCTGCAGCGTCGGCGCGAGGTACTGCAGGATTCCCATCATCGAGTACGGGATGCGCTGCGCGCCGTAGGCGAAGAGGATCAGCGGGACCGCCGTGATCGGCCCGCACAGCAGCAGCAGTGCGTCGACCGCGGCGCCGTCGTGCAGGAACGCGGCCTGGCCCTGCGCCTGCACGTACACGAGGTAGGCCAGCGCGGGCAGGAACAGGATGCTGCTCTCGAGGCCGAGCGCGGGAATGGATTCGACCACGGCCACCTTGCGGATCAGCCCGTAGGTGCCAAACGACAGGGCGAGCGCCAGCGCGATCCACGGCGGCGAGCCGAGCTGCACCGTCAGGTACAGCACGCCGGCGGCGGCCACCGCGACGGCGAGCCACTGCCGCGGGTTGAGCCGCTCCTTCAGCACGGCGACGCCGAGCAGCACGTTGACCAGCGGGTTGATGAAGTAGCCGAGGCTGGTCTCGACAATGTGGCCGGCGTTGACCGCCCAGATGTACAGCCACCAGTTCGAGGCGATCAGCACCGCGCTGGTGGCCAGCAGGCGCAGCAGCCGCGGGCTGGCGACCAGCGGCTGCCACCAGCGCAGCCCGCGCGTCACGACGAGGTAGCCGGCCACCAGCAGGAAGCACCAGACCAGGCGGTGCGCCATGATCTGCGGCGCCGGCACGGCACCGAGTGCGCGCCAGTAAACCGGGAACACGCCCCAGATCAGGTAGGCCGTCGTCGCCGCGAGGAGCCCGGCCCGGGAATTTTTCTGCGCGTCGGGCAGCATGGGGCGCGGAGCATAACGAAAACCGCCCCGCGCGACGGCCCCCGCGCGACGGCGTCGTGGCTTAGAATTGCCGCCCGCGAGCGCCCGTAGCTCAGCTGGATAGAGTATTGGTTTCCGAAACCAAGGGTCGCAGGTTCGAATCCTGCCGGGCGCACCAAACAATGAACGATCCTTCGAACGCCACCAAGGTCCCCCGGCGCGCATCCCTCGCGACCTGAGTCGCGCCGGGAGCGGCGCCTTGTCTATACTGCGCCGGCTCAAGCCCGCAGGAGCTGTGTGTGGACTCGCAACATCACGACAAGACCTTCGTGGTCACCTTTCTCGCCGTGCTGGCGTTCCTCGGCTCGTTCACGCTGGGCATCATCGTGATCTCGAACGTGGTCAGCGCCGAGGACAAGAAGAATCCCGCCGAGGATGCCCGCATCGCTGCGCGCATCAAGCCGGTGGGCGAAGTCGTGACCGATGCCGCGGCGCTGATGGCCATGACCGCGGCGACGACGCCGAAGCATGAGCCGATGACCGGCCCGCAGGTCGTGGCCAAAGTCTGCACCGCCTGTCACGGCGCCGGCGTGCTCGGCGCGCCGAAAATCGGCGACAAGGGCGAATGGAACAAGCGCAAGGCCGCGGGGCTCGCCGCCCTGGTCGGCAGCGCGATCAAGGGCAAGAACGCCATGCCCGCGCGCGGAGGCGATCCCTCGCTGACCGACGATGAAATCAAGGGCGCCGTCCAGGACATGCTGAAGCAGACGGGCGTCTGAAGCGCACCCACCACCACCCGTGGGGTTGTGATAGTCTTTTTACCCCAAGCGGCAGGGGTTTTCCATAAAAGCCCCGTCGCGAACAGCCTTGTTTTTTTAACGCAGAGGAGAGGAACCATGTTCAAGAAGAGCCTGCTGCTCGTGACTGCTGCTGCGGCCGCTGCAGCCAGTTTTGCTGCACCGGTATCCGCCGCCGAAGTGAAGGCCGCCGCATACACGGACCTGCGCTACGGCATCGACTATTTCAACGACCGCCCCAACACGGGCAACCCGACCGACTACAACTTCGTGAATCACGGGTCGTACTGGGGCGCCAAGGGTTCGACCGAACAGGGCGGCATCGTCGCGTTCGGCGGCTATGAGCGCTGGCTCGACGCAGACACGGTGATCGGCCTCGACATCGTGCGCCAGGCCTACGCCGGCGTGAAGACGGCCTACGGCACCCTGCAGTACGGCACGTTCGCGAGCGCGTACATGGAATCGGGCCGCAAGCTCGATCCGTTCTACGCGACGGGCGCGGCGGGCGTCGGCCAGCCGGGCTTCCTCAATGTTGCGGGCGGCCAGAGCCATGGCCTGTCGGGTTTGACCTCCGACGTCACCACCAACGTCCTTATCCTCGGCGGCGGCGGTCTCGGCGGCTTCATCCCCAACCAGATTGCCTACACCTCGCCCAGCTTTGCGGGCGTCTCGGTGAATGCAGCGGTGATGATCGACGACTCGTCGGGCAACAATGCGCAGGACGACTACGCGGGCGGCGTGGAGTTCAACAACTGGGGCATCACGGGCGGCCTGCAGTACCTCGAGGCCAACAGTGACGCCACGGCGATCCCGAACACCGGCCTGCCGGAAGACACCGAGGCGTACCGCGTGTACGGCGGCTTCAACCAGAAGCGGTTCGGCATCAACGTGTCGGCCGAGAAGCTCGATCTCAACGGCGGCACGCTCGACCAGCAGTACCTGATGGTCAGCGGCTGGTTCGGGGTCATGGAAGGCACGCGCGTTGCCGCCTCATACGGCAGCGAGAACGAGACGGGCGCCGAGGGCACCAGCCTTCGCGCCGGCCTGTTCTACGACGTGCTCGACAACTTCACGACGCACATCGTCTACCGCAACTTCAACAGCACCCAGTACGGCATCACCGGCCAGCCGGACGACCAGGTGGTCTCGCTGGGCGCGACCTACAAGTTCGAGTTGAGCGGCACCACCAACACGCACTAAAGTCCTGATTGGCAAGGAGGCCGGGCGATCCCCGGCCTTTTTTTTTTGCTACGATCCGCGCGCCTTGGCATCCACAACTAGATTTTTTCAGGGGGTCAGTACATGAAAGCGAAACACCTTCTCGCCGGCGCCGCTGCACTGCTGGCCAACTCCGCCGCCATGGCGGGCTCCCTGACGGGCAACGTCGGCGCAGTCAGCGACTACATGTTCCGCGGCTTGGACCGGTCGATCGCCGGCGCTGCGGTGCAGGGTGGCGTGGACTACAACTTCGACATGGGCGCGTACACCGGCCTCTGGGTCACCAATAACTCCATCGCCGGCGGCAACGAAGCCGACGTGTACGGCGGCTACGGCATGAAGCTGGGCCCGTTCAGCCTGGATGCCGGCGTCATCTACTACGGCTACACCGAAGACACCGAGTCGCTGACCAATCCCGGCCTGTCGCGCAACACCGACTACGCCGAGGTCTATGTCGGCGGCGGCGTCGGCCCGATCAACCTGAAAGTTTTCTACACCAATGCGTTCGGCTCAGACCTTGGCGGCGCCGTGAGCGGCGACCCGGACAAGAACGAGTTGCTGTACGCCACCGCCAGCGCGACGCTGACGCTGACCAAGACGATCTCGTTCACCCCGCAGGTCGGCTTCACTTCGGGTGACGGCGCGAAGGATGCGTTCGGCGACGAGTACGCCGACTACAGCCTCACGGCCACCAAGACGCTCGACAACGACATGTCGGTCAGCCTCGCGGTCGTCGGCTCCGACCTGAGGAACTTCAACGGCATCACCGACAACAAGGACGCCCCCAAGTTCGTCATCGGCTTCAAGAAGAGCTTCAAGATCTGAAGTCTTTTCGCATTTGGAAAGGGCCGCCACGCGCGGCCCTTTCCATTGACGGTGACGGTGTTTTGCACCAAAGAAGAGCGTCGCGCCCCAAAACAGGCCGCCGAAGCGTCGCGCACACATGGTTTGTCACTGAAAGTTCATGGCACGGTAAATGCTCTTGGCTACGCCGAACCGGCGACGGGTCGCCGGCCACTTTGAAAAAGGGAGAGCCTTAAACGTGAGTATCCTGCTGCGTAGCTTGATGATCGCGGGCGCGCTGTCTGCCCCGCTTGCGGCGCTTGCCGAAAAACCGCCTGCGGGCGCTCACTCACATATGCCGACGATGGGCGAAGTGATGGAAGCCTCTGGCGTGACGGTCGGCGGCTACATCGATGGTTCATACGATTTTCTGGCCGGTGATGGAGTCTTTACGAGCGGCGTAGTCGATCGTGTGTTCGAGACCCGACCGAACGGTTTCTACCTGCATCAGGCGGCGCTGACGCTGGCGAAGCAGCCGGCCGAGGGGGTTGGCGGTCTGGTCAACATCACAACGGGCGAAGACGCCGACACCATTGCGGCCAATGGCAGCGACGGAGGCGCCATGTACGCGGGAAATGACAACCTGGACGTGACACAGGCGTTCGTCCAGTACGCGACCGGTTCTTTGACCGTCATGGCGGGAAAATTCGTGACCATGTCGGGTGCCGAAGTAATCAATTCCACTGCCAACGCCAACGCCTCCCGAAGCATCCTGTTCGGCTACGCAATCCCGTTCGGCCATACGGGTGTGCGCGTGCAGTACAAGGCCAGCGACATGCTTACGTTCGTTGGTGGCGTCAACAATGGCTGGGACCAGCAGACGGACCTCAACGAGCAGAAGACCGGGGAGTTGTGCCTGCTCCTCACCGGCAAGGCCTTTGCCTTCGGTACCGTGGCCTATATTGGAAAGGAACCGGTTGTCAGTGGACCCAGCGAAGACCGCTACCTCATCGACGCGGTCGGTAGCGTCAACGCGACCGATATGCTGACGCTGGTGCTGAATCTCGACTACGGCCAGCAGAAAAACTTCGACGGGCTGGACAACACCGCGACGTGGTCCGGGGCGGCCGGATACATGAACCTGAAGCTCAGCGACACGTTCGCCACCAGCCTGCGAGCGGAGTATTTCGACGACAAGGACGGCTTCAGAACCGGTGTAGTGCAGAAATGGAAGGAGGTCACGCTGACGACGAGTTTCACCGTCGACAAAAATCTGAGTGTCCTGCCGGAAGTACGCTACGACTTCTCGGACCAGAACAGCTTTGCGTTCGACAACGGCACGGATGCCAAGAAGTCTCAGTTTGGCGGAACGCTGAAGGCCGTATACAAGTTTTGAGCCCTTGTTGCGAGTCAGCTCACAGGGCCGCCTCGCGCGGCCCTTTTTTTCGGCCGATGAGGCACTTTCTGGCTAAAGGTGCACCGGGCGCGCGCCTCATCGGACAGGTCCCCGTGAGGCGCGCGTCGCGCGCCGAATGTGGATTGCCGCCGGCGTTGCGGAGCTCAGCCGGCCGCGCTGCGCAGCTCAGCCGGGCGCGCGGTCCAGCTCGCGATAGCGCACGGCCTCCGCCACGTGGCGACTCTCGACGCGCGATGCGCCCTCGAGGTCGGCGATGGTGCGGGCGACGCGCAGGATCCGGTGCAGCGCCCGCGCCGACAGCCGCAGCCGCGCCAGCGCCGCTTCCAGCAGGCACCGTGGGGCGGCGTCGAGTGCGCAATGCGCTTCCAGCTCGCGTGGACCGAGGCGCGAATTCGCCTTGCCCTGGCGATCCAGTGCTCGTCGGTGCGCGGCAATCACGCGCGTCCGTACGGCCTTGCTCGCTTCGGCCGGTGCCGTGCCGGGTGCCACCAGCACTTCGCGCTGCACGTGCGGCACGAATACCTGCAAGTCGATGCGGTCGAGCAGCGGTCCTGACAGCCTGCCGCGGTAGCGCTGCACCTGGTCGGGCGTGCACAGGCAGCGGCCGTCGGTATCGCCCAGGTGGCCGCAGGGGCAGGGGTTCATCGCGGCAATGAGCTGGAAGCGCGCCGGAAAATCGGCCTGCCGCGCCGCGCGCGACAGCGTGATCGTGCCGGTCTCGAGCGGCTGGCGCAGCACCTCGAGCACGTGCCGCGAAAATTCCGGCAGCTCGTCGAGGAACAGTACGCCCAGGTGCGCCAGCGTGATCTCGCCGGGCCGCACTGAGCCGCCGCCGCCGACCAGCGCGATGCCGGAGGCCGTGTGATGCGGCGCGCGGTAGGGACGCAAGCCCCAGCGGCGCGCGTCAAAGCCGCCGGGGCCGATCGAGGCAATCGCCGCGACCTCGATCGCCTCGGCCTCCGACAGCGGCGGCAGGATCCCGGGCAAGCGCTGCGCGAGCATGCTCTTGCCGCTGCCCGGAGGCCCCACGAACAAGAGGGAGTGCGAGCCGGCCGCGGCAATTTCGAGTGCGCGCCGGGCCTGATGTTGGCCGCGGACCTCGGCAAGATCCGGCTGCGGGGCTTCTTCCGCAGGGGGGAGCGTTTCGCGCGCGCGCGGCACCGAGCCCGCGTGCAGCGCAATGCACAGCTCGCCGAGATGGCGCGCCGTCAGCACCCGCGCATCGCGCGCCAGCGCGGCCTCGCCGGCGTTGGCTTCGGGCACCAGCAGCGCCCGCTGCGCGGCGCCGGCCTTCAGCGCGGCCGGCAGGGCGCCGGCGATGGGCCGCACCTCGCCGGTCAGCGACAGTTCGCCCAGCACTTCCATGCCCGCCAGCGCCGCCTGCGGCACCTGCTTGCTCGCGGCCAGGATGCCGAGCGCGATGGCGAGGTCGAAGCGGGCGCCTTCCTTGGGCAGGTCGGCCGGCGCGAGGTTGACGATGAGCCGGCGCGTGCCCGGGAACTTGTAGCCGCTGTTGATGATCGCGGCCTTCACGCGGTCCTTGGACTCGCGCACGGCCTTGGCCGGCAGGCCGACAATCGTGACGCCCGGCAGTCCGGCGCCCAAGTGGACCTCGACCGACACCGGGTCGGCGTTGAGCCCGTTCTGGGCGCGGGAAAAAACCGTGGCGAGGGGCATGGC
>JAYUGN010000038.1:0-7350 GCA_043767605.1 Gammaproteobacteria bacterium | reverse complement strand
CGTCGCGCTCCTCCACTGACAGCGGCCGCACCACGGCAGGATCGATGCCGCGCACGGTCAGGCGCAGCGCACCGATCGTCGCGCCGTAGCGCTCGAGCAGGCCCTGCACGCGCGCCAGCGCGGTGCCCGCGCGGTCGTTGGTGCGGTCGTAGTGCAGCAGCAGCGTCGCGGGTCGGCCCGCGCGGAAATCCTCGGCGTAGTCCGGTGCGATCTCCAGCACCACTTCGGCGTCCTTGTTCAGCACGGCCTGATGCGGATCCGCCGGCGCCGGCAGGATCTCCACCGACTGGCGCTTGAGCCAGCCAACGAGGTTGGGCGCGCGCTCGGCGCCGGCCACGGGCAACGACAGTGCTTTCTCAAGATCGCCGGTTTTCTGCTGGCCGACCACGGTCAGCATGATCACCAGGAGCGCCGGGAACATCAGCGGCCCGAACAGCAGCGAGGAGATCATCGTGCGGCGGTCGCGCAAGTTCTCGCGCACCTCCTTGGCGAACACGGTGAGCCAGGCCGGACGGCGGGACCTTGTCATGCCAGCAGGCCCTCGCCGGTGCCGATCAACTTGACGAATGCATCCTCGAGATTCTGCGTGCCGGCTTGTGCGCGCAGCGCGTCCGGCGAGCCTTGCGCGACCACGCGGCCCTGCGCGATCACCACGATCACGTCACACAGCGCGGCCACCTCCTGCATGATGTGGCTCGAGAACACGATGCAGCGGCCCTCGCTGCGCAGCTGGCGCAGCAGCTCGCGCATCGCGCGCGTCGCCATCACGTCGAGCCCGTTGGTCGGCTCGTCCAGCAACAGGTTCTGCGGCCCGTGCACCAGCGCCCGCGCGATCGCGGTCTTCACGCGCTGGCCTTGCGAGAAACCGTCCGCCTGGCGGTGCTCCACGTCGCCGAGGCCCAGTTGCGCGATCAGCTGCGTGGTGCGCGTGGCCAGCTCCGCTTCCGGCAGGCCATGCAGGCGGCCGAAGTACTCGATGTTCTCGCGCGCGGTCAGCCGCTTGTAGAGCCCGCGCGAATCCGGCAGCACCGCCAGCCGCCGGCGCGCTGCTTCGGGATCGGCCTGCGCGTCGATGCCGTCGATGCGTACGCTGCCCGCCTCGGGGGTGAGCAGCGTGTAGAGCATGCGCAGCGTCGTGGTCTTGCCGGCGCCGTTGGGGCCGAGCAGGCCGGTGATGCGGCCGTCCTCGGCGCGGAACGACACATCGCGCACGGCCTGCACCTTGCCGAAGGTCTTGCGCAGCCCGGTGAGCTCGATCATGGCGGGCTCACGGCGCGGGGCCCTGCGCGTCGATGAAGAACGGCGCATCGCCCATCGCATCGAGGCAATGGGCGTCCAGCTTCTGCGGCTCGAGCTTGTCGAAGAACTCGCGAATCAGCCGCGGCAGACAGCCGGCGCCCATCGGCGTGTGGCCTTGGCCCTTGGCCACCAGCTGGCGGCTGTTCGAGAGTGTCTTCGCCGCCTGCTCTGCATAGCGCGGCGGCGTCACCGGATCGCGCTCGCCCGACACCAGCAGCACCGGCACACTCGAAACCACCGGCTGCTTGAAGTCCGCGGCGCGCTGCCGGTGCGGCCAGACCTCGCACTGGGCCTTGATGAAGGCGGCGAAGTCCGCGCCCATCAGCGTGTCGCGATCGGCCTCATCGGTGCGCAACAGGTCGGCGTCCTCGCTGCAGATCACCGACAGTTCGAGCCCGTGCGCGAGCTGGTCCGGCAGGCTGGCGTAGATCAGCTGCGCCTGCGCCAGCAGGGCTTCGGGCCGGCCGGCCGCCGCTTCGCCGAGCAGGTAGGGCAGCACCATCACGGTCTCGGGAGCATAGGAGAACATGCGCGCGACGCCGAGCAGCGCCGCCGCGTCGAACACCAGCCGCAGCGGCTCGTTCGTGCGCGGATCGCGGATCGACACCGTGCGCGGCGCGCGCTGCACGTCATCGCGCAGCTTGCGCAGGCTCGCGCGCAGGTCGCCGTAGCGCGCCGCGCAGGCCTTGTCGGCCGAGCAGCGCTGCGCCATGCCGTCCAGCGCATCCTCGAGATTTCGCGCGTGGTCCTGGCCGAGCGCGAGCTCCGGCGGCACCACGCTGTCGATGAACACGGCGCGCAGCGAATCCGGGTGACGGCGCAGGTATTCCAGCGCCACGCGCGTGCCGTAGGAGCCGCCGACGAGATCGAACTGGGCGACGCCCAGCGCCTTGCGCACCTGCTCGAGGTCCTCGATGTAGTCGTCGGTCGTGTACCAACGCGGATCGGCCTTGCCCTCGTAGGTCTTGAGGCAGGCCAGCGCCTGCGCGCGGGCGGAGGCGACCGTCTGCTCCTGCGGATCCTTCCAGTCCGGCATCGGGCATTTCAGCGGACTGCTCTCACCCGTGCCACGCTGCTCGACGAGCAAGATGTTGCGCTTCGCCAGCAGCGGCCCCAGCGCGCCATGGGCGAGCGGATACGCCTCCACCGCCGACTGCCCCGGGCCTCCGGCCAGCAGCACGACCGGATCGGGCGCGGGCTTGCTCGCGCGCGAAGCCAGCAGCGCGAGGCGCACGGAAATCCTGCGGCCCGCGGGTTCGGCATAATTTTCCGGCAAAGTGATGCGCGCGCACTCCGCCTCGAGCGAACCGGGCGCGCCGGCGGCTGACAGCCGGCACGGCTGGAATTCGATCTGCCCGAGCTTGCCAAGCAGTCGCGCCTGCGCCGCAAGCGGCGCTGCGAGCAGCAGCACAAGCATCAGTCCGCGCAATGATCACCCTCGAACTTGTCGGCGTAACGGCCACGATGGTGATCGTAGCGCGCCAGCTCCCAGCCGCTGGAATCCTTGCCCGCCTCGAGGCGATCCTCCAGCGGATCGTCGAGCTCCGCGAAGAAATCCAGCCCGGTACGTCTTTCGATTTCATCCACGCTCGCGACGTAGCCGGAAATCGGCTCCGGGCCGCAGACGTTCTGCGGCATCACGAAGGCCAGCACGCGCGGCTCGGCCGCGCGGTGGTCCACCCAGATGCGGTAGAACGCCTCGGGCACCGCGACGCCGCTCATGAGCGTCGGCGCCTTCGCGCCGAAGATCGGCCCGACCAGCACCGGCAAATCGCCGGCCAGTGGCGCGACGATATCGGCCTCGGCTTCCTCGAGCCGCTGCCACAGGACCTGGTCGAGCCGCGCGGTCTGCGGGCTGACGTTGGTCATCAGGAACGTGGCGCGCTGGCCGGCCCGGCCGTAGAGCTTGCCGATGAGGTAGTTGGGCGCCAGATGCCCGCGGTCGTAGCCGCTGTTGGCGTAGGCGCGATTGCCAACAGGCTGGTCCACCCGCGCATCCGGCTCGAAATCCACCGGCCGCGGGCGGATTTTCCGGTAGCGCACGCTCGCGGCGCGGTAGGCAACCCACAGCGCCTGGCGGCGCTGCGCCGAGTAACCGACCGCAAACCCGGGGTTGTGCAGCACCTGCACCGCTTCGCGGGTGCGCGGCGCGCCGGCGAAGGTCTCGGGCTGAGCGGCGGAAACCGCGACCGACGCCGAAAGCAGCATTCCTGCGAGCATCACCCCTGCCAGCATCACCCCTGCGAGCGTCATCCCCGCGCACGCGGGGATCCAGTTTTTCAGCATCTGCTCAATCTGGGTCCCCACTTGCGCGGGGACGACTTTCCGGTTCGGATTTGAACCACTGTAGCCGCTCGCGCAATTTCACGACTTCGCCGACGATCACCAGGCTCGCGCCGGTGACGCCCGCCTTATCCACCTTGGCCGCGAGGTCCGCGAGCGTGCCAACCACCACGCGCTGCCTGGACGAAGTGCCCTCCTCGACCAGCGCGGCGGGCCAGTCCGGCGGCAGGCCGTGCTTGACCATCGCCTCGCACAGCGCGGGCAGCGAGCCGCGCCCCATGTAGAACACGACGGTCTGGTTTTTCTTCGCCAGCACCGGCCAATCGAGATCGAGCGTGCCGCCGGCCCGCGCGTGGCCGGTGACGAAGGTCACCGACTGCGCGTAATCGCGATGCGTGAGCGGAATGCCTGCGTAAGCCGCGCAGCCGGTCGCGGCCGTGATGCCCGGCACCACCTGGAACGCGATGCCCTGCGCGGCCAGCGTCTCGATCTCCTCGCCGCCGCGGCCGAAGATGAAGGGATCGCCGCCTTTCAAGCGCAGCACGCGCTTGCCCTGCCTTGCCAGTTCCACCAGCTTCGCGTTGATCTCCTCCTGCGACATCTCGTGCTGCTTCGGGCCCTTGCCGACGAAGATGCGCTCGGCATCGCGCCGCACGCGCTCGAGGATCAGCGGCGACACCAGGCGGTCGTGCAACACGACGTCGGCCTGTTGCATCAGGCGCAGCGCCTTGAAGGTGAGCAGGTCGGGATCGCCCGGCCCGGCGCCGACGAGATACACCTCGCCCGCCGGCGCACTGCGCGCCAGCAACTGGTCCAGCGTGCGCTCCGCCGCGGGCTCGTCGCCCGCCAGCAGCCGCTGCAGGCCCACGCCGTCGAGGAAACTTTCGGTTGCAGCGCGGCGCTGCGCCACCGGCACAGCCTTCATGCGGGCGCGCATGCGGCCCAGGAATCCGGCGATGCGGCCATACGTGGCGGGCAGCATGGCTTCGAGTTGCTCGCGCAGGCGGCGAGCGAGGATCGGTGCCGCGCCGCCAGTGGAGACTGCGACGATCACCGGTGAGCGGTCCACGATCGAGGGCGTGATCCAGCTGCTGTGTTCCGGATCGTCCACCACGTTCACCGGCACGCCGTGTTCGCGCGCTGCCGCCGCAACGCGGACGTTCAGCGCCTTGTCGTCAGTGGCGGCGATGCACAGTCGCGCACCCGTGAGCTGCGCCGGCGCGAATTCAGCCGCAAGCAGCTGGCCGCCGAGCGAAACGATTTCAGGATGGATCTCACGCGCGACAATCTCGAGCGTCGCGCCCGCTCGTGCGAGCAGCCGCACCTTGCGCAGCGCGACTTCGCCTCCGCCGACCACGAGCACGCGCTCGCCGGTCAGGCGCAGGAAGATGGGGAAGTAAGGCCAGGCGGCCACTAGAAGCCGGCGGCCAACGCCTTGCTCAGCATCCCCGCGCCGACAAACAGCAGCAGCCCCGCGATGACGGGACGCAGTGCCTGGTCAGAGAGCCGGAAGCCGATGCGGGTGCCCAGGTAGATGCCCGGCAGCGCGCCGATCAGCAGCGACAGCAGCAGCTCGTAGTTCACGGTGCCGAGACTGGCGTGGCCGAGGCCGGCGATGCCGGTGATGATCACGGCGTGGGCCAGGTCGCTGCCGACCAGCTTGATCGCGGAATGCTTGGGGTACAGCAGCAGCAGCACCATCATGCCGATCACGCCGGCGCCGACCGAGGAGATCGTGACCACCGCGCCGAGCGCGACGCCGGCGACGACGGTTGAGATGCGCTGGGCGCGTTCCGACAGGTTGCGCAGCCCTGCGAAGCGCGGGCTCTTGGTCAGCGCATTCAACTGCCGACGCAGCAACGTACCGGTGGCCGTCACCACCACGGCGATCGAGAGCGTCAGCTTGATGATCTTGTCGAGCTCGGGTCCGGGCCCGACCTCGCGGATGAACCAGACCGTCAGCAGCGCGGCCGGCACGCTGCCGACCGACAGCCAGCCGACGATCTTCCAGTCCACCGAACCGTTCTTGCCGTGCAGGGCCACGGCAAAGGCCTTGGAGATGGAGGCGTACAAGAGGTCGGTGCCGACCGCGATGGCCGGGTTGATGCCGTAGAACAGGATCAGGATCGGCGTCATCAGCGAGCCGCCGCCAACGCCAGTCGCGCCGACGGCCAGGCCCACGACCAGTCCTGCCAGGGAATATCCGAACATGGGCGGCACAGTAGCAGGCGGAAACCGTATGATTCCGCCCAGCACTAAGCACTTAAAGGCATATCGCCCGGGGCCCCATGAAGCTGCGCCAGTTGCACTACATCCACGAAGTCGTGAAGCGCGGGCTCAACGTGACCGCGGCGGCCGAGGCCCTGCACACCAGCCAGCCCGGCGTGTCCAAGCAGATCCGCCTGCTGGAAGAGGAGCTCGGCGTCGACGTGTTCGTCCGCAAGGGCAAGCACCTGGAAGAAGTGACGCCGGCCGGCAAGCGCATCCTGGAGTACACCGAGAAGCTGCTGCTCGAGATCGGCAACATCCGCAACATCGCGCAGGAATACCAGAAGGCCGACCGCGGCGATCTTTCGATCGCCACCACACACACGCAAGCGCGCTACGCGTTACCGCCGGTGATCCGCAAGTTCCGCGACCGCTATCCCGACGTGCGACTGCACCTGCACCAGGGCTCACCGCCGCAGATCGCCGGCATCGCCGCCAGCGGCGAGGCCGACTTCGCCATCGCCACCGAGGCGATGGAGCACTTCGAGACGCTGGTCATGCTGCCCTGCTACCACTGGAACCGCGCGGTGCTGGTGCGGCCCGACCATCCGCTGGCGCACAAGAAAGGCAAGCTCACGCTGAAGGATGTCGCCGCCTGGCCGATCGTCACCTACACCTTCGGTTTCACCGGCCGCTCCAAGCTCGACCAGGCCTTCGCCGCGCACGGCCTGAAAGCCGACGTGGTGCTGACGGCCGTGGACGCCGACGTGATCAAGACCTACGTGCGCCTGGGCCTGGGCATCGGCATCGTCGCGCACATGGCCTGGGACCCGGCGCTCGACAAGGACCTGGTGCGGCTCGAGGCGGCGCAGCTGTTCTCGCCCAGCACGACCCACATCGGTTTCCGGCGCGGGATCTTCCTGCGCGGCTACATGTACGACTTCATCCAGCTGTTCGCCTCGCACCTGACGCGCGAGAAAGTGGACCGCGTGGCCGCCGAGGACGACCCTGCCGTGCGGGTCAAGCTGGCGCAGGCGCTGGGCGAGAAGCTGAAGACCCTATAAAGGCGACAGATTTATTTTGGTCTAAAAATAGATCTGTCCCCTTTTGAAGCCCCTGCTAACCTCCCGCCATGTACCGCTACGACAACTACGACCACACGCTGGTGCGCGAGCGCGTCGCGACCTTCCGCGACCAGGTGCGCCGCTACCAGGCGGGCGAACTCGCGCCGGACGAGTTCCGCTCGCTGCGCCTGCGCAACGGCCTCTACATGCAGCGCTTTGCGCACATGCTGCGCGTGTCGATCCCCTACGGCCTGCTGTCGTCGAAGCAGGTCCGGATGCTGGCGCACATCGCCCGCACCTACGACAAGGACTACGGCCATTTCACGACGCGCCAGAACATCCAGTACAACTGGCCGAAACTCGAAGACGTGCCGGACATCCTCGAGAAGCTGGCTGAGGTCGAGATGCACGCGATCCAGACCTCCGGCAACTGCGTGCGCAACATCACCACAGATCACCTCGCCGGTGTCGCCGCCGACGAGCTGGTGGATCCGCG
>JAYUGN010000037.1:0-2500 GCA_043767605.1 Gammaproteobacteria bacterium | reverse complement strand
GGTCAGACCCCAATCTTGACCCGGCGCAGCCTGGGTCTTCGCACTTGGGAAGCATGGGCAGGGCCAGGAGGATCTCGTCCTCGACCAGGTCCCGCAGCGGCAGGCGGTCGTCCTCCACCCGGTAGGGCTCGCAATCGGCCAGGAGCTTCTTCTCCTCGGCGTCGCTGGACACCAGCCGCAGGGCCGTTTCGATCCCGCAAGGCCAGTCGAAGAGGTGCTCGCCGCGCTGGCAGATGAGCTTCAGCACCCCCTTGATCGTGCCCTTCAGCCAGGGCGCCCCGGCGCGGTCCTTCTCGGCCCAGAGGTCCACGTCCAGCGTGCCGGTGCTGTCGGCCAGCTGCGGGGCCAGGCGCGTCAGGTGATTCAGCAGCACCGTGCCGCGGAAACGCTGGCCCGCCGCCAGCGCCTTGCTGGCGGTTGCGTACTGCGGAATCGCGGACGTTTTCATTGGGGGCGCGGATGATAAAGTTCACGCAAGGGGTCGTCAAAAAAACCGATGAAACCGGTCATAACGGGGGAACATCCGCTGATTCTGGCTTCGGCCTCGCGCTATCGCGCGGAGCTGCTGGCCCGCCTTGGCGTGCCTTTCCGGGCCCAGGCTCCCAAGGTCGTCGAGACGGCGCTGCCCGGTGAATTGCCGCTGCAACTGGCGCAGCGCCTGGCCAACAGCAAGGCCCAGCTGATCTCGCAACTGAACCCGGGCCACTGGGTGCTCGGCAGCGACCAGGTCGCCTCGCTGGACGGCACCGCGATCGGCAAGCCCGGCACACGCGAAGCGGCCATCGCCCAGCTCACCTCGTTCTCCAACCGCTCAGTCACGTTCCACACCGCGATCGCGCTGGTCAGCGGCGAGGATTGCCATACCGCGCTGGACACCACGCTCGTGCGCTTCCGCCCGCTGCGACCGGCGGAAATCGAACGCTACGTGGATCTGGAGCCGGCGTTCGACTGCGCCGGTAGCTTCAAGGCCGAAGGCCGCGGCATCGCGCTATTCAGCGCCATCGAGAGCAAGGATCCGACGGGCCTGATCGGCCTGCCGCTGATCGCGGTGCGCGCCCTGCTCTCCCAGGTCGGCTGCCGGGTCCCCTAATCGGGGTCAGACCCCTTGGCTTTCATGGCGCATAAATAGGGCCAGCCTCCCTTCAGCTTGGAAGATTAATGGGCCCTATTTATTTATTGAGCCAGGACGGGATATCCGAAACCTGATCGACCAAGGCGGCGGCGCCGGCCGCGGTGAGCCGCTCGCTCTCGTGCACGCCGCTGGAAACGCCCAGCGCCGGCATTTTCAAGGCTTGCGCCATTTCCATGTCGTACTCGGTGTCGCCGATCATCAGCGCGCGCGCCGCCGGCACGTCCTCTTCGTCCAGCAGTTCGCGCAGCATCAAAGGATCGGGCTTGCTGGCGGTTTCATCGGCGCAGCGGCTCGAGGAGAACAAGCCCTTGATTTCCGGGTGCCTGGCGAACGAGCGCTGCAGGCTGCCGCGCGACTTGCCGGTGGCCACCGACAACCGGTAGCCCGCCGCCTTCAGTTCGCGCAAGGCCTCGAGGGTACCTTCGAACAGCGGCGCCTCCGCCGGGCCGTGGCTCGCGTGACCGCCCGTGACCAGCAGCCTGCGATAGTCCTCGAGCGCCTTCTGCACATCCTCGGGCGCAAATTCGGGGAACAGCCGGCTCATCGCGTCGTGAAACCCCAGCCCGATCAGCTCGCGGATCTGCCGGTCGCTGCGCACCGGCAACTTGAGCTCGACAATGGCCTTCTGCATGCCGGCGACGATTTGCGCGGCGGAGTCCGCCAGCGTGCCGTCCCAGTCGAAGATCAGGAGGTCAAACGGGCGGCTCACTTCAGCTTTTTCAGGAACTCTTCCAGCTCCGCCGGCAGCGGCGAATCGATCTGCAGTGCGGGGAATTGGCCTTCCGGCGGCAAGCGCAGCGAAAAAGCGTGCAGGAACGTGCGGCGCAGGCCGAGCGCGCGCAGCGGCGCCTTCTCTTCCACGCGGCCGTACTTGCGGTCGCCGGCCACCGGGTGGCCGATGTCGGCGGCGTGCACCCGGATCTGGTGCATGCGGCCGCTGTAGATGTCGACTTCGCACAGCACGGCGTCGTGGAATTTCTGGACCGGCGTGAAGCGCGAGCGCGAAGGCTTGCCGGCGTCATCCACCAGCACGAAGCGCTCGCCGCTGGCCAGGCGGTTCTTCAGCAGCGCGGAGTCGACGTCGCGCGAGGCGCCGTTCCAGCGGCCGCACAGCAGCGCGCGGTAGCGCTTCTGCGCCTTGTGGTCGCGGAAGGCGTCCTGGGCGCGCAGCAGGGACAGGCGCGATTTGGCCAGCAGCAGCACGCCGCTGGTGTCGCGATCGAGCCGGTGGCAGAGCTCCAGGTACGGGTAGGTGCCCCAGGCGCGGGCGGCTTCGATCACCCCGAACAGCAGGCCCGAGCCGCCGTGCGAGGCCAGGCCCGCCGGCTTGTTCAGGGCCACGTAGTGCTCGTCCTCGAAAATGATGGC
>JAYUGN010000036.1:0-2508 GCA_043767605.1 Gammaproteobacteria bacterium | reverse complement strand
CGCGACTCGACCTGCTGCGCGCGGCGCACGCCGATCGCGCGAAGATCCTGGTGATCTCGATCGCCAACGTGGAGACCTCGCTGGCGATTGCCGGGAGCGCGCGCAAGCATTTTCCGGCCCTGCGCATCTTCGCCGTCGCGAACGACCGCAACCACGCGCTGAAGCTGATGGACCTGGGCGTCAACGACGTGGTGCGTCGCGCGTATTTCTCCAGCCTCGAGATGACACGCCAGCTGTTCGTCTTGCTCGGCGACACGCCGGCCGCGGCCGACCGCGCGATCGCCAAGTTCAAGCGCCATGACGAAGCGACGCTGCTCAAGCAGCAGGCCGTGTTCCGCGACGAGGCGCGCCTGCTGCAGAGCGCGCAGGACGCGGCGAAGGAGCTGGAGCAGCTGTTCGAATCGGATCCGGACGACAAGGCCGCCCAAGCGCCTTACGATGGGGCCCGATGAACCGCGTCGAAGCGCTCGCCTCCCTGCCCGACACCACCGCGCACATCCTCGTGTGCGTGGTCGCCCTCGGCATGGCGCTGGCGTTCGTCTCGGCCGACCGCGAGTCCATCACCAGCCGCTGGCTGGCGCTGACGTTCGTCTTCATCGGCATTTCAATCGACCTCAACATGGTGGTGGCTTTCCGGTATCCATTGCCGCTGTGGGTGCAGGGCGTGTTCACGATTCCGGAGGCGCTGGCGGCCGTCGCGCTGCTGGAATGGGTTGCGCGCGTGCGCGCCACAGTACCGGCCGGCAAGCTCGACACGCGCACCGGCGACTACGTGCTGCGCCTCGGCCAGGCCTCGGCCCTGGTGTACGCCGCGCTCGGCGTCTGGCTGCCCAGCTGGCACAACCAGTATTTCTACGGCGCCGCCGCCAGCGGCACGATGCTGCGCTGGGAATTCTGGATCTTCGCCTTCCCGATCTTCTTCAGCGGCTTCGCCGGCGCCGCCTCGATGGTGCTGCTGCTCAACCGCCGGCCCGACAAGCCGGAGCGCATCCGCGTGCTCGCCATGCTGATGGCAATCCCGTTCATGGCCGGGAGCTTCGTGGTGCCGCTCGAGTTCACCGCGATCATGATGATCCTGGGCGAGATGATCGTGCTGATCGGCGCCACGCAGTACCACGTGCTGCAGGGCCAGCGCGGCCAGTTCATGTCGCGCTTCCTGTCGCCGGCCGTCGCGCAGCTCGTGCGCGAACAGGGCCTCAAGCAGGCCATGCAGGAGAAGCTCGAAGTCATCACCGTGGTCTGCTGCGACCTGCGCGGCTTCACGCCGTATGCGCAGGCGCACCCGTCGTCGCAGGTGCTCAGCGTGCTGCGCGAGTACTACGACGCCGTCGGCGACGTGGTCGCGGCCTACGGCGCCACCATCAAGGACTTCGCCGGCGACGGCGTGCTGGTGCTGGTCGGCGCGCCGATCAGCGAGCCCGCGCACTCGCGCATGGGCGTGGAGATGGCGCACCGCATCCGCGCCGCGGTGCGGCCGGTGGTCGAGCGCGCCAGCTCGCGCGCACACAAGCTCGGCCTCGGTGTCGGCGTGGCCAGCGGCCCGGTCACCGTCGGCATCATCGGCAGCAGCGGGCGTTTCGAGTACACCGCGGTCGGCCCGGCGGTGAACCTTGCCTCGCGCCTGTGCGAGCTCGCGCTCGACGGCGAAGTGCTGATCGACAACCAGACCATCGAGGACTGCGCCGACTGCCGTGGCAAGCAGGGCCTCGAGTCGCGCGCGCCGGTCCCGGTGAAGGGCTATGCGGAGCTGGTTCCCTTATTTAATCTTTCACTGGCCCCGAGCCCCTAGCCCCTATGCATTCCGCCCTCGCCGTCGCCAACTACTTCATCCAGGCCGCGCTCGACCACAACCTTGCGACCAAGGATTTCCCGCCCGCGAAAGTGCATGGGCTCGTATACCTCGCCCACGGCTGGCTGCTGGGCACTGCTGGCGCGGCGATCATTGATAGTCCGGTGGCGGCGCACCACGACGGCGTGTTCATCGCGGCGCTCAAGGATGCGGGCTGCTGGGGCACCAAGAACGTCACCGAGCTGGTGTCGGTCGTGCAGATGGATGCCGCGCGCGGCGTGATGACCGAAAACACGCCGCTGCTCACCCCGCAGAATCCCACCGTGCCGGCGCTGGCGTGGATCTGGAAGACCTACGGGCCGCTGTCGTCGTTCCGCATCACCGAGCACATCCGCGAGCCCGGTAGTCCCTGGGACAGCGTCTGGCACAACCCCGCCCGCAAGGGCGAGGAAGCGCGCACGGTGCCGACCGTCACGACCAAGGCCTGGTTCCGCAAGCTCTCGGGCAAGCGCACGGACGACAGCAAGCACAGCAAGCTGACGCAGACGCAGCAGCTCGAGATCAAGCCGGGCATGGACAAGACGCAGCGGCTGCTGAAGAAACCGTAGGCTGGGCTGAGCGTAGCGAAGCCCAGCAGCCCGCTCTCGCTGGCCGCTCGGCACGCCTTCGCTAGTCGCTCAGGCGCAGACCGCTGCGCATCGGTGGTCTTGGAGGTGTTG
>JAYUGN010000035.1:0-2514 GCA_043767605.1 Gammaproteobacteria bacterium | reverse complement strand
TGCGCCACATCTACAGCAAGCGGCGCCTGTACGCGGACGAGGACACCTGGATGGCGCTGTGGGCCGACAACTACGACGCGCGCGGCCAGCTCTGGCGCGTGGCGACGGTCGGCTATTTCTACTCGCAGGAATCGATGGCGTTCCACCGCGGCGCCTCGATCTACCACGACCTTTCCTCCGGGGCCTACGAGGCCGGTTACCTGACCAACGAGTCCGGCGACAAGTGGTGGAAGATCAACCAGCCCGGCGTGACGCCGGCGCTGTTCACGCCGGAAGCCGCCGCGCGCGGAGGCCACTGATGAAGCTCTCGCGATTGCTGGGCTTCGCTTCGCTCAGCCCAGCCTACGGTGCGCTCAGCCCAGCCTGCGTACTCATGGCCTGCCTCGCCTTCGCACAGCCCGCGCTGGCCAAGGTGACGCCCGAAAAAGCCGCAACGCTCGACGGACCCGAGCTCACCTGTTTCGGCGCCGAGCGCAAAGGCACCGAGAGCGGCGTGGCGGAGTGGACCGGCAAGTACTACAAGGAGTGGCCGGGCCTCAAGAACCCGACCGGCTATGACCCGGGGCCGTTCGCGGACGAAAAACCGCTGTTCACGATCTCCGACGCCAACATGGGCCAGTACGCCGACAAGCTCACGGAAGGCGAGAAGGCGCTGCTGAAGAAATATCCCAAGTCGTACCGCATGAACGTGTACCCGAGCCATCGCGACTTCCGCTTCGCGGACTGGGCTTGCGACACGGTGAAGAAGAACGCGGTGACTGCGGAAGTCGTGCACGACGGCCTGGGCGTCAGCGGCACCAGCGGCGCGCCGCCGTTTCCGTTTCCCACCGGCGGGCTCGAGGCGATCTGGAACGTGATCAATCCGCACCGCGCGTGGACCGAGAAAGTCGTCACCGACATCGCCGACGTCTATGCCAACGGCAGCATCGCCTGGGGCCGCAATCGCTTCATGACGATGAACCCCGGCAACGATCCGAAGCAGCGCGGGCAGTTCCAGAACCCGGCGAACATCAACGCATTCTTCTATACGAGCTACCTGCTGCCCGAGCGGGACAAGGGCTTCACGGCCGTGGGCTACCAGCCCAACGATTTCACCAACGCCGGCACCATGTCCTGGCAGTACCTGCCGGGCCTGCGCCGCGTGCGGCAGGCGCCCGAGGTCGGCTTCGACTACCCGGTGCCGCCGGCCGGCCTGCGCACGGTGGACGACGACTACGTCTTCAACGGATCCCCGGAGCGCTACACCTGGAAGCTGGTCGGCAAGAAAGAGTTCTACCTGCCGTACGACAACTTCCGGATCAACGATCCGTCGCTCAAGTATTCGCAGCTGATCACGCCCAACACCTTCAACCCGAACTTCGTGCGCTACGAGCTGCACCGCTTCTGGGTCATCGAGGGCACGCTGAAGAGCGGCGTGCGGCACATCTACAGCAAGCGCACGATCTACGCCGACGAGGACACCTGGCTGGCGATGTGGTCGGACAACTACGACGGCCGCGGCCAGTTGTGGCGCATTGCGACGGTGGCGTATTTCTACTCGCAGGAATCCGGCACCTTCCATCGCGGCACCTCGCTGTACCACGACCTGTCGTCGGGCTCGTACGAGGCCGGCTACATGGTCAACGAGCGCGGCGATGACTGGTGGCGGATCAACATTCCGCTGACCGAGGCGCAGTTCAAGCCGGATGCGATCGCTCGCGGCGGTCATTAAAATCGTTCCCTCTCCCGCTTGCGGGAGAGGGCCAGGGTGAGGGAAACATGAAGACTGCGTTTATCACCGGCGCCAACGTCGGCCAGGCCAACCTTCTTTCCAAGGCGCTGGTCGAGCGCGGCTGGCGGGTGTTCGCCGGCGTGCTGCCCGGCGCGCCGACCGACCTCAAGACCGGTGGCAACCTCACCGTCGTCGAGCAGGACGTCTCGAAGACCGAATCCGTGCGCGCCAGCGCCGAGGTCGTGACGGCGGCGCTCAACGGCCAAGGCCTCGACCTGCTGATGAACGTGGCGGGCGTCGCCAACATCGCGGTCGGCGTGCTGGAGGCCGCGGATCTTGCGCAGGCCGAGCGCCTGTTCCACATCAATGCCTTCGGCCAGCTGCGCGTGGTGCAGGCCTTCCTGCCGCTGCTGCGCAAGAACGCTCCGCACTCGCGCATCGCCAACTACAGCTCGGGCGCCATCCTCGCCAACCCGGTCGGCGCCGGCATCTACAACATGACCAAGCACGCGATCCACGGCATGACGCTGACGCTGCGCCACGAGCTGGCGCCGTTCGGCATCCAGGTGACGTCGATCGTGCCGGGCGGCGTGCTCACGGGCATGTCGGCCAACTCGCACGAGAACGTGAAGAAGACCTGGGCGATGCAGCCGGACGCGATCCGCCAGGTGTACGAACCGCACCTGGGGCCGGTGATGCTGAAGGTGCTGCCCGACATGCTCGAGAAACACGGCAGCTCGCCGGAAGAGGCGCTGGCCGGCACGCTGGTGATCCTCGACAAGAAGAAATGGGCGCCGATGGAA
>JAYUGN010000034.1:0-2517 GCA_043767605.1 Gammaproteobacteria bacterium | reverse complement strand
GCAGGCCGAGGTAGTGGTCCACGAGGTGATACACGACGGCCCAGCGGCCCGCGCCGTCCTCGGAATTCACGAACGCGGCGATGCCGACGTTCTTCTCGGGAATCAGGAACACCACCGCCTTGCCGCCCTCGACGGCGCCGGCGTGCTGCACGACCCTGTGGCCACGGTAGTCCTGCACGCTCCAGCCGAGCGCGTACAGGTTGAAGCTCGACGCGCGCAGGTTGAGCACCGGCGGCAGCCCGTCGGCGGGCTCGATGGTCTGGCCTGTCCACATTTCGTTCGCCGCCGCTTCGCTGAAGAGGCGCTTGCCGTCCGGCATCACGCCGCGTGCAAGCTGGGTCTTCATCCATTGCGCGATGTCCACGGCGCTGGCCTGGATCGAACCGGCCGGCGCCACGCTCGCGCTGTCGAGCGCGTTGTTCGCCAGCACTTCCACCGGACCGAGACCGCGCAGCGGGCCTTTCAGGCGCGCATGCGGCGCGACGCGGTTGGCCACCTTCAGCGGCGCGTCGAAGGGCACCACCGTGTCCTTCATGCCGAGCGGCTTGAGGATGCGCTTCTGGACGAACGTTTCCCAGCTCATGCCGGAAAGTTGCTCGACCAGCGCACCCGCGACGATGTACAGCACGTTGTCGTACGCATAACCGCTGCGGAAACTCGTCGCCGGCTTGATGTAGCGCAGCCGCTCGATCAGCTGCTTGCGCGTGAAATCGGTGCCGCCGAGCCAGAGCAGGTCGCCGGCGCCAAGACCCAGGCCGCTGCGATGCACCAGCAGATCGCGGATCGTCATCTCGGAGGTCGTGTACGCGTCGTACATCCGGAAGCCCGGCAGCTTCTCGGCGACCTTGTCGTCCCACTCCAGCTTGCCCTCGTCCACGAGGATCGCCAGCGCCGCGCTCGTGAACGCCTTGGTGCAGGAGCCGATAGGGAAGATCGTGTGTTCGTCGGCGCGCCCTTTCTCGCCGAGCTTGCGCACGCCGTAGCCCTTGGCCAGCACCGTCTGCCCGTTCTCGACGATGGCCAGCGACATGCCGGGCGGCTCGAAGGTCGCCATGGATTTCGCCACGTAGTCGTCGATGTCGGCCGGCGGGGCGGCGTGCACGGCGCCAGAAATGAGCAATGCAGCGAGCGGCATGAGCCTCATTTGAACTCCTCGAACCGCTGGTTGCCGATCGGGTACTTGTCCCAGCCGTTGAAGTCGAAGTGCCACCACTCGAGCGGGAACACGGTGTAGCCCTCGCTCTCCATCGCATCGCGCAGCAGGCCGCGGTGCCAGCGCTGCAGGCTGGTGCCACCCGGGTAATCCGCATTCGAGCGGTCGGTGGTCTCGTCGTAGGTTCCGACCATTTCCACGGCCTTGCCGGTCTTGAGGTCGTACATCGAGAGATCCACCGCGCAGCCGCGGTTGTGGCGCGAGCCGTGCGCCGGATCGGCGACGAACATCTTCTTGTCGTCGGGCGTGGCGTCCCAGAACACCTTGGTCACGTACCACGGCCGGTAGGCATCGTGGATCAGCAGGCCATAGCCGAGCTTCTTCAGCTTGCGGTGCACCTTCACCAGCGCCATGGCGGCGGGCCGCTGCACGAACGCGCGCGGCTGCGAATAGAACGGCGTGCCGAGGAAGTTGTTGTGCGTCGCGTAGCGGATGTCGAGGTGGATGCTCTTGTCGAGCTTGCTCAGCTCGACGAGGTCCGGCGCGAGCTTGCCTTCCTCTTTAGGCGGCGTCGCCTTCTTCGCCGCCTCGAGCAGCACAGGCACCGGCGACAGCGGCACGATCTTGAGCTGCTCGCCGCCTTCCTCCGGACCGACCGCGCGGCGCTTGAAGTCCACCGTGCCAGCGATCGCGCCGGTCACGCGGCCCTTGGCGTCGCGCTTGAACACCAGCTTCTCGCCGCTATACAGGCCGTCGGCGAAGGCGAAGGTGTCGTGGCCGAGGTCCTTCAGCTTGTTGAACTCGATCCACTCGATCAGCGCCCACAGCGCTCCGTCTTTCTCGAACACGTACAGCGTGTCGTGGTCCCAGCCGTATTCACCGATCAGGCCCGCCCACTTCTTCGGCGCAAGCTTGGGTTTGGCGACGGCCACTTTCTTGTAGAAATCGCTGCCGACCTGGATGCCGCCGTCCCTCGGCGTGAATCGCACACTGCCGAAGTCGAGGCGGTCGTCAGTGACGAGGTCGCCTTCCAGCGCGCGCAGCGCAAGTTGGCCGGTTCCGGCGCTGAACAGGAACAGCTGCCCGGCGCGCTCGATCAGTTCGAGCGAATCCTTCCCGTGCTGGTAGCGTCCGTCGAGCGCGCGCGCCTGCTCGGGCGGCACCGGTGCGGTAATGCGGGCCTCCGGCAACGGCTTGCCCTCGCGCTGCGCGCTCATCAGTTGCAGCGCGTAAGCCGCAATACGGCGCGTCACGCCGTTGGCCGCGTCCTGCGTGGTGATCGCGGCGACGGCGAGTTTTTGGTCCGGCGCCAGCCACAGCGACGAGGCGAAACCATAAATCGCGCCGCTGTGACCGACGATGCG
>JAYUGN010000033.1:0-7407 GCA_043767605.1 Gammaproteobacteria bacterium | reverse complement strand
AGCCACCGGGCCCGGGCGGCGCTACTATTCGGTGCCACTTGTCGAGGGGTCCGCCATGAAAGCAAGAGACGTTCTGCCGTTGATCGCACTGGGCCTTGGCGCCTGCGCCAGCCAGCCTCCGGAGTGGATCATGAAGCCCACGATGCCGGGCGGCTTCGCCGCCACCGAGTGCGTGAAGGACTCCGGCAATCTCTCGCTGGACCGCCAGATCGCCGTGGCCAAGGCCCGTGCCGAAGTGGCCAAGCAGTTCGAACTGCGCGTTGCCGCGATGGACAAGACCTACACCCGCATGACCGAGGAGAGCACGGCGCCGGCCAAGGGCGACAAGCCGGGCCAGGCGCGCGCGGTGCAGACCGCGTTCGAGAGCGTGAGCAAGCAGGTGGCCGAGCAGACGCTGTCGGGGCTCACGCCGACGCGCGTCGAGTACGTGGACCTGCAGGACGTGCGCCAGCTCTGCGCCGAAGTGGCGGTGGATAGATCCGCCGCGCGGCAGGTCTACGACCAGGTCGTGCAAGCCTCCGGCAACAAGGTGGACGCCGCGACCAACGAGGCGCTCTACAAGGAATTTTCTGCCGGGGCCGACTCGGGCACGAACTAAAAAGGCCCGATGAATCGCCTTCTTGCAGCGGCAACGCTCGCCGCGTTCGCGGCCGCGCTGCTCGGCGCGCCGCCGGCGCACGCCGCGCGCTGCCCGGACCTCAAGGCCAGCCCGCAACCCGAGTGGGTCACGCACAACGCGCCGCCCGCGGGCTATTACACCGGCGTCGGCCAGGCGCAAAAAGGCCTGCTGAACCTGACCGACCAGGTGGCGCAGGCGAAACAGGCCGCGCTGCGCGAGCTCGCCGGCAGCATCCGCGTCTCGGTGCGCAGCGAGCTGAACCTGCGCGAAACCGCCAAGGGCGAGAACGGCAAGCTCGCCACGCAGACCGAAGTGGAGTCGAGCACGCAGACGCGCATCGAGCAGGATCTGGCCGACGTGCAGGCCGACGAGACCTGGATGGACGCGAAAAGCTGCGCGGTCTGGGTGCGGGTGAAGGTGGCGGAGGCCTCGGTGCGCATGCAACGCCTGCGCGCCTTCATGGCCGCGGCGGAAGACGCGGCGATCGCGCTCACGGATCGCGAGCGCGCGCTGGCCCAGGCCGAGAGCCTCTTGCCGCAGGTGGACTTCAGCGCCGCGCACGGCGAAACGCGCGAGTATTTCGACACGCTGATCAAGCGGCTCAAGATCGTGCTGGCCAATGCGCGCGGCAGCTACGAGATCAACGACAAGGATTTTCGCCAGGCGCAGGAGCTGTTGCAGCAGGCTCGACTCACGCGCGATGTCGCCGAGCAGGCGCGGCTCGCGCTGCCGGCGCGCGATTTGCTGACGCGTGTGTCCTCCAGTGCGCCGTTCGGCAAGGCGCCGGATTTCTGGGCCGAGAAATCCATGTGGGAGCTCGCCGAGTTCGAGGCCGCGGCCGGCAATCCCTGCGAGGCGAAACGCCTGCTCGTCGACCTGCAGCGCCGCGGCGCCGCCGACTGGAGCGCCAAGGCAGCGTCCCGCGCGGGCGAGCTGAGCTGCTCGCCGGAACAGAAAGAGCTTTCCGCGCTGCGGCGGCTCACCTACGGCCGCCCGGTGAGCCTGCTGTGCGTCTACAAGGCGGGCGGAAAGACCGATGAGTGGAACCGCGCCTGCGCGGACCTGACGACGATGCTGACCGACAGTGGCGCCTCGCGCGTCGAAGCGGGCGCGCTGTCGCCGGCCAAGGCCGCGGCGATCGCGGAGAGCTGTGCGCGTGGTTGCTCGAGTCCGCCGGGCGGCGCGGGCCTGACGGTTGTGTTTGTCGCCAGCGGCGAGCTCAAGTCGCGCAACAATCCCGAGAACCCGATGGGCAAGGACTGGCAGTTCAAGGGCGAAGTGAATTCCTACGTGTTGAATTCCGGCAAGCCGGAGTTCGCCGACCGTTACACCGGCATCGGTGGCTGGAACCCGGTGTCGGCCGAAATGGCGATGGACGTGATCGGCATCCAGGCTGGGCGGCGCTTCCGCGAACGCGCCGCCGCGCATTACGCCGCGAAAGGAGACTGACACCATTTTGGAAATAAAGGGGACGCACACCTTTATCCGGAGCCGTGGAGTGATCGGCAGGTTTTGGCATGCGCTAAAGGTGTGCGTCCCCTTTATTTGCTTCGCCGTCCACGCCGGCGACGACGCCCCTGTAAATCCGCGCATGCCGCTCACGCATGTCGCCGTGCTGGTGTTCCCGGCCAACGCCGCTGCCAAGGCTTTGGCCGGCAATGCGCAGACGCGGCTCGAGCAGATCCTCGGCGACAACGGCGTCGAGGTCACCGACCGCGACGACTCGAGCAAGATCAAGAGCATCTGGAAGAAGCTCGAGGACCCGGGTTACTTCGTCACCGCCGACGATTTCGTGAAGAACACCGCGAAATACAGGCTCGACGGCATCGTGCGCGTGTACCTGTCGGCCGACAGCGCGCCTTCGCCCGGCGGGTTTTTCTCGGCCACCGCGCAGGCTGACATCCGGCTGGTGGACGAGGACGCCAAGGTGCAGGCGCAGGTCTCATATCCGATGGGCGCGCCGGGTCGGCCGCCGTCCGACGGCCTCACCGCGCAGGCCGCGCTGCTGAACGCCATGCAGCGCGCGATCGACGAAGCCGCAACCTCGCTGAACCTTTCCGTCGCCGAGCCGGCCAGCCCGCGCGCGATGAAGTTCTCGCTCGAAGGCCCGGTGACGGCGCCGGGCGAGGCGGCGGCCGTGGCGCGCGCGCCTCGTGACTTGAAGGGCGACTACGTGAAACTCGCCCAGATGCAGTCGGGCCGTAACTCAGGCGAGGAAGTGACCTGCGCTGACCGCGCGGCCGGCGGCGACGTGGCCGTGGTCGGCGGCTCGATCCACGAGATGGCGCGCGGCCCGCATGGCCTCGAGATGCATCAGGGCTCCCGGGTGCACCTCGTGGATATCGCCCAGAAGCGCGAGATCGCGGCATTCGACACGCAAGAGGTCGGGCGCAAGCCCAAGGATCACCGCGGCTCCGCCGAAGTCCTCGATTGCCTGTTCGTGCACTCCTGGCGCTACCTCGCCGCCGTGACCGGCGACGTGCTGTCGCTGTGGGACACCGAGCGCGGCCTGCAGCTCAACGAAGTACTGCTGCCCTTCGGCACCGACAAGGCCGACTTGCAGGTGCTGCGCGCAGGCGAGGGCTATTTCCTGCAGGTGGACGCCGGCCGGCAGAAGGCGACTTACAAGATCGTCCCGGGAAAATAAATAGAGAGTCGCCCCCGCTTTCGCGGGGATGACGAAGGTAAAATGTCGGCGTGGATCTCACGCCCCTCATCGGTTCCCTCAACCCCGCCCAGAAAGAAGCCGTCACGGCGCCGCCGGAACACCGGCTGGTGCTGGCCGGCGCCGGCTCGGGCAAGACGCGCGTGCTCGTGCATCGCGTCGCGTGGCTCGTGGCGGTGGAGCACGTCTCGCCGCACTCGGTGCTGGCGGTCACCTTCACCAACAAGGCCGCGGCCGAGATGCGCCACCGCCTCGAGAAACTGCTCGACGTGCCGGTGAAGGCGCTGTGGGTCGGCACCTTCCACGGCATCGCGCACCGCATGCTGCGCATGCACTGGAAGGAAGCGAAGCTGCCGCAGAACTTCCAGATCCTGGATTCCGACGAACAGCAGCGCCTGATCAAGCGCGTGCTGAAGAACCTCGAGCTGTCCGAGGAGCAGTGGCCGGCCAAGGTAGTTGCGGGCTTCATCAACAGCAACAAGGAAGAGGGCCGGCGGCCGCAGCACCTCGCCGACAGCGGCGATTTCTCGCACCGGCAGTTCGTGAAGATCTACGCGGCCTACCAGGCCGCCTGCGACCAGGCCGCGCTGGTGGATTTCACCGAGCTCTTGCTGCGCGCGCACGAGCTGTGCCGCGACGTGCCGGAGATCCAGGCGCATTACCGCCGCCGCTTCCGCCACATCCTCGTGGACGAGTTCCAGGACACCAACACGCTGCAGTACGCCTGGCTGCGGATCCTCGCGGGTGACAGCGGCGTTTTGTTCGCGGTCGGTGACGACGACCAATGCGTCGTCAAAGGCACGAAAATCCGGATGGCCGACGGAACCGAGAAAGCGGTCGAGAGAGTCCAGATGGGCGATCAGGTCCTGTCTTGTTACGGATCGGGCGACTTCCGCGCAGCCACCGTCTCGAGAGTTTTTCGAAAAAAGCGCAGCGGCGAGCTTGTCACGCTCGAAACGGCCAAGGGCCGCGCGCTCACCTCCACGCCAGAGCACACGCACTTTGCGGGCTACCGGCTGGGTGATTCACCGCAAACCCACTTCACTTACCTGATGCACAAGCGTGGGGTCGGTTACCGGCTCGGCGTTTCGCAGGTCTACACCCGCGGCCAAGAGAAACCGATGGAGCACGCGGACGCCGTCTGGGTCGTGGGCACACATGCGTCTGCGAACGAAGCGCGCGTGGACGAGATTCAGCTTTCCCTGAAGCACGGGCTTCCGACCCTGCCGTTCGTGGCCCGGAAGGGCAAGGCGCGCAATGGCTACGTCCACGACCAAACCCTGCTGAACCGGATCTTCAGCGGCATCGATACCGCGGCAGGGGCCCAGCGCTTGCTGGATGAGCGGCAGCTCGACATCGGCGAGCCGCATCATCGGCCAAGGTCGCGCAATTCGAATCGCAACAACATCGTGGTCACCCTGTGCCAAGACCGGCGTGGTGCGAGCACGCTACATCGTGTATCGATCGTCGGAAACGACGTGGGCGAGCGGGGAAAACTGGAGAAGGCCGGTCTCAAGACCCGCCGCGCGAAGGCGGGCTGCCGGAGCTGGCGATTCGACGCTTGCCGGGCGCACTTCGGCGAACTCATGTCGGTCGCCCATCGCGCTCGCGCAGCGCTGGACGGCAATTTCATCTTCAGCGCGAACCTGAATGGCCGCTCGCTGCCATTCGTGCGGGCGGGCTCGGTCCGCCCCGGGATGAGCGTCACCCTCGGTGACGGCGCGAACGATCACGTCACTCGGGTGAGCCGCAAGAAAGCCGCGACCGAAGTCTTCGACCTCAACGTCTCCGGAACGCACAACTACGTCGCCAACGGCGTGGTCACTCACAACTCGATCTATTCGTGGCGCGGCGCCAAGGTCGAGAACATGATCCGCATGGAAAAGGATTTTCCAGGCGCGCAGGTCGTGCGGCTCGAGCAGAACTACCGCTCCACCGGCACGATCCTCAAGGCGGCCAACGGCCTGATCGGCCACAACCGCGGCCGCCTCGGCAAGAACCTGTGGACGGAAGCCGGCCAGGGCAACCCGATCCAGCTGTACTCGGCGTTCAACGACCACGACGAAGTCGAGTTCGTGATCAATCGCATCCGTGAATTCCACGGCCGCGGCCGCAACTGGGCGGACAACGCAATCCTCTACCGCACCTCGGCGCAGTCGCGCGTATTCGAAGAAGGGCTGATCCGCGAGCGCATCCCGTACAAGATCTACGGCGGCCTGCGATTCTTCGAGCGCATGGAAGTGAAGGACGCGCTGGCCTACCTGCGCCTGATCGGCAATCGCGCCGACGACGGCGCCTTCGAGCGCATCGTCAACCTGCCGACGCGCGGCATCGGCAACACCACCCTCGACCGGCTGCGCCAGCTCGCCCGGGACCAGAACACCTCGCTCTACGCCGTGGCCAAGGCCGGTGCCTCGGTGCTCGGCCGCACGGCCGGGCCGATCCTGCAGTTCCTGCAGTTGATCGAGGCGATGGACGAGGCGACGAAGAACGTGCCGCTGTCGCTGGCCACCGAGATCGCCATTGATCGCTCAGGCCTGCGCGAGCACTACAAGAAAGAGCGCGGCGAGCAGGCGGAGGCGCGGCTCGAGAACCTGGACGAATTGATCAACGCCGCGCGCAGCTTCGAGCAGCCGGAAGAAGAGGGCATGAGCCCGCTCGATGCGTTCCTGACGCATGCCGCGCTCGAAGCCGGCGAGCGCCAGGCCGGCGAGGGCGAGGATTGCGTGCAGATGATGACGCTGCACTCGGCCAAGGGCCTCGAGTTCCCGATGGTGTACCTCGTGGGCCTGGAGCAGGGCTTGTTCCCGCACATGCGTGCGGTCGAGGAAGGCTCGATGGAGGAAGAGCGCCGCCTTTGCTACGTGGGCATGACGCGCGCGCGCGAAAACCTGTTCCTGTCGCACGCCGAGATCCGCCGCTTGCACGGCTCCGAGCAGATCTCGCCGCCGTCGCAGTTCCTGCGCGAGATCCCGCCGGCCTGCGTCGTTGAAACGCGGCCGCGCGTGTCGGTGCAGCGGCCGGTGTATCAGCCGCGCTACACGCGCCAGTCAGCGCCCAAGCCGGTGGCCGACGACAGCGTGGTCAACGGCCTGCGGCTGGGCCAGCGTGTGCAGCACAAGAACTTCGGCGAAGGGATGATCACCGCCTTCGATGGCGACGGCGAGCGCGTGCGCGTGGAAGTGCGTTTCCGCGAGGCCGGCACCAAGTGGCTGATGCTGTCCTACGCCAACCTGCAGCCGTTGTGAGTTCCCTCTCCTCGTGAGTGTTCCCTCACGGGGAGAGGGTAGGGTGAGGGGATGATGTTCCGCCGCAAGCCCAAGCCGCTCCCCGACCGCCACCGCGCGCTGCTCCACGAGCGCCTGCCGCATTGCGCGAAGCTTTCCCCTGAATTGCGTGCGCGCTTCGAGCCGCGCGTGGTGGAATTCCTCTCGAAGAAGCGCTTCTACGGTTGTGATGGCCTCACGGTCACCGAGGAGATGCGCGTGCTGATCGCGGGCCAGGCCTGCCTTATGATCCTGCGCGAAGACGCGCGCGTGTATCCCGCTCTGCGTTCGGTACTGCTGTATCCGACCGCGTTCTGGGTGCGGCACGAGGAGCCTGACGAGGCCGGGGTGGTCTACGAGGACGAAGTGCTGCAGCTCGGCGAGTCGCAGGACTGGGGCCGCGTGATCCTGTCGTGGGAGGACTGCGAGGCGGCGTTTGCCGGTGATCCGGTCAACGTGCCTGTGCACGAGTTCGCGCACCAGCTCGACGAAGAAAACCCTTCTACCGAGGGTGCGCCGCTGCTCGCCGACTACGCGCGTTGGTCGCAGGTTATGGGCGAGGCCTACGAGCGGCTATGCAAAAAGGGTTCGCCGGTGCTCGACGATTACGGCTGCGAAGGCCCCGCGGAATTCTTCGCGGTGGCGAGCGAGGCGTATTTCCAGAGCGGCGCGCGGCTAAAGCGCCATCACCGGGATTTGTTCGAGCTGCTGAAGGACTACTACCTGCTCGACACGATGGCACGCCCTCGCTGATCGCTCGGCACGCCTTCGCTAGTCGCTCAGGCGCAAACCGCTGCGCATCGGTGGTCTTGGAGGTGTTGCGCTGTGCGGTGCGCCTCGTTCGAGGGGCCTCACAA
>JAYUGN010000032.1:0-2519 GCA_043767605.1 Gammaproteobacteria bacterium | reverse complement strand
CCAGGGCCGAGATAACCGCCTCGTTCGGCACGTTGGTGAACAGCGAGATCTTGCGGCGCTCGGAGTCCGGCAGCGGCCGCTCGGAGCGGCACACCAGGATGTCGGGCTGGATGCCGATGCCGCGCAGCTCCTTGACCGAGTGCTGGGTCGGCTTGGTCTTGATCTCGCCCGAGCTGCGCACGTAGGGCACCAGGGTGAGGTGCATGTACAGGGAGCGCTTGCGGCCCAGGTTGATGCCGAGCTGGCGGATCGCCTCGAGGAACGGCAGGGATTCAATGTCGCCGACCGTGCCGCCGATCTCGACCATGCACACGGCGGCGCCGTCGGCGCCGCGGATGATGGCCTGCTGGATCTCGTCGGTGATGTGCGGGATGACCTGCACGGTGGAGCCCAGGTAGTCGCCGCGGCGCTCCTTCTCGATCACGTTGCGGTAGATCTGGCCGGTGGTGACGTTCGAGTTGCGGCTGGTCTTGCCTCGCAGGAAGCGCTCGTAGTGGCCCAGGTCGAGGTCGGTCTCGGCGCCGTCCTCGGTCACGAAAACTTCGCCGTGCTGGAACGGGCTCATGGTCCCCGCATCGACATTGATATAGGGGTCCAGCTTGATCATGTGGACCTTGAGGCCGCGCGACTCCAGGATGGCGGCGAGCGAGGCCGAGGCGATGCCCTTGCCCAAAGAGGAGACGACGCCCCCGGTGACGAACACGTAACGAGTCTGGGAAGCGTCAGACATGGGATCACCCGGTGGTTTAAGCGATTTTAGTGGAAGCGGCCCCCAATTCCCACTTATTCCGCCTATTCCCAGCGCCAATTCAGTTCCAGCAAGCCAGCCAGCCTTCGAAAGACCTGCCCTCGAACCATGCGGCGACCCTCCCCAAGGCAAAAATTGCCGTTGGATTGTCACCGATGTATCGGCCGCCACCGGCTACGACTTTAGTCGCAGCCCGCCAGCGAGTGCTGCCAGCGATAGCGGCAACGCGCGTTGCGCAGCGCGGCCTTGAGCTTGGCATCCGGCCAGCGGTCGGCGATGCCCGAGAGCTCACCGTCGAGCTCGACCAGCGGCATCCGTTCGCGCACCCACGGCGGGATCGCCTCTTCCTGGAACAGGTTGCGCAGCGTGCGTGTGTAGCGCGCGCCCGCCGGCTTGAGCCGCTCGCCGCCTTTTGCGAACACGACGCGCAGCGGCAACTCGGTCTTCGCCGGCGTCAGCAGTTTCAGCGCGCCGCAGCCTTCCGGCAGGACAAGGTCCGCCAGGCCGTTCCATTCGATCGCGGTCTCCGCGTCCGGCGGCGGCGGCAGGCGGTTCATCAAGTGGATCGAGTCGCGGAAGCGCCGCAGCTCGGTATCGCCCCAGGCCAGCAGCGGTTCGCGGTCGGGCCGCGCGCGTAGCACCTCTTTTTCCAGCCGCGACAGCGCATCGAAACCCGGCAGCTCGAAGCCCCCGGCGCCGGCCCAGTAGCGCAGCACGTTGTTGCGGCGGGTCACGGGTAACTTGAGCAGTTTCTGCACTGACAACCCCTCACCCGCGCTACGCGCGACCTCTCCCCGCTTCGCGGGGCGAGGCAAGACTGACTCGAGATCGTGCTTCGCCTGCTCGTCGAGCAGCGTGACGGCGTCGGCGCAGTGCTCGGCGGTGCGCGCGAGCTGCTCCACGGCCGCTGGCCAGCGCTGCGACAGGCGCGGAAAGATCTCGGCGCGCAGGAACGAGCGGCTGTAGCGCGGGTCGAGGTTGTGCGGATCCTCCACCCACGCCAGCCCGTTGCGCTCGGCGTACTGGCGCAGGGATGCGCGCGATTCGCGCAGCAGCGGCCGCCACATCGTGCCCGGGGGGAAGCGGCTGAACTCGCGCATCGCAGCCAGCCCCGCCACGCCGGTGCCGCGCATCAGGCGCAGCAGCACCGTCTCGGCCTGGTCATCCTGGTGGTGCGCGGTGGCCAGCACGTCGCCCGCCTTCATGACGCTGCGGAAAGCCCCGTGCCGCGCGGCGCGCGCCGCGGCCTCGGGCCCGTCCGGGTCGCGCGGATCGATCGTGACCTCGAGGGCGTAGAACGCGACGCCGAGCTGCGCGCAGGCGCCGCGGCAGTGCTCCACCCAGCGGCCCGCCGCAGCCTGCAACTGGTGGTTCACGTGCAGCGCCTTGAGCGGCAGCCCCTGCGCCTTGAGCGTGTGCAGCAGCACCGTCGAGTCGAGCCCGCCGCTGAATGCCGCCCACACGGTGGCGCCGGGCGGCAACTTCATGCTGGCGAACACGCGCATGTCAATCTCAGGCCTTGAACGCCCCGTAGCTCATCAGCCGCTGCTGCCGGATCTCGAGCAGCTGCGTGATCGGCACGCGCGACAGCCGCTCGATGTTGGCGGTGAGCCGCTCGCGCATCGTCTGCAGCATCGCCTCGGGCTCGCGGTGCGCGCCGCCGACCGGCTCGGGCACGATCTCGTCGATCAGCTTGAAGCCGAGCAGGTCGCGCGCGGTGATCTTCATGGCCTCGGCCGCCTCGGGCGCGCGGTCGGCCTTCTTGAACAGG
>JAYUGN010000031.1:0-2543 GCA_043767605.1 Gammaproteobacteria bacterium | reverse complement strand
ATGTCATCGGCGACGTGCTCGGCATCGTTGCCGCGGTGTTCTACGCCGGCTACCAGCTCACGGTGAGCCGCGAGCGGCGGCAATCCTCCTCGCTGGCGGTGATGTTCTGGAGCGCGCTGGCCTGCGCCGTCGTGCTGCTGCCGGTCGTGCTCGTGCTTGGCGAGCCGATGCTGCCGCACTCTTCGCGCGGCTGGGCCGTGCTGATCGGGCTGGCGTTGGTGAACCAGGTCGCCGGGCAGGGCCTGATCATCTGGGGCATGGCGCACCTGCCGGCCGCGTTCTCCTCGGTGAGCCTGCTGGTGCAGCCGGTGGCGGCGGCGCTGCTCGCGTGGCTGCTGCTCGCCGAGCCCTTCGGTGCGGTGCAGGCGCTCGGCGGCGCGATCGTGCTCGCCGGCATCGTGATTTGCCGACTGGCGATCGCGCGCGAAAGATGCTCAACCGCGCCGTAAAAGGAGGCCGACCACTTGAGGTACCGAACTGGCACCTCAAGTTGGGGTGGGAGACGCTACCTCCCTTAACGCCTTCGCCGAGCAGGGCATTGAGTAAAATTACTCATCATGCTGAGTAAATCGTCAACCCCTTCATTCAAAAGGGTATTTGCCGCGTCGTTGGCTGCGCTGCGGCGAGATCAGCGCCGGCAATCATCAAACAGCCGACGCCGATATTATCATTCAGCCGGGCTTCAAACTTGCATTCAGCCGCCCGGCAGACCTACCATCGGCCGTGCCACGAGCCGTCACATCTTTTCCGCGTCACCTCGCGCCCCGTCTGCGCGAGGCGCTCCGTGACACCCCGGCGGTCCTGATCCACGGGCCACGGCAGAGCGGCAAGACGACGCTGGCCCGTGCCGTCGGTGAGCCCCGCGGCTACCGGTACCTGACATTCGACGACGAGGCCATCCGGAGCGCGGCAAAAAGCGATCCGGTCGGTTTCGTGAGCGCACTGCCGGCGAAATCCATCCTCGACGAGGTGCAACGGGTGCCGGAGCTGTTCACATCGCTCAAGGCTGCCATTGACCAGCACAGAACCCCGGGGCGATTCATCCTTACCGGCTCGGCCAACGTCCTGTTCGTTCCCAAGCTCGCCGATTCGCTTGCCGGGCGAATGGGAATTTTACGGCTGCACCCACTCGCGCAAGGCGAGATCGAGGACCGGCGGCCGCGCTTCATCGACGCGTTGTTTGGCCGCGCATTCAAGACCGGGATCTCCGACCGTCTTGGCGGCGGTCTTTCGGAGCGCATCACCGCCGGCGGGTATCCCGCCGCCCTGGCGCGCCGTGCCGCCGCGCGGCGCCGTGCCTGGTATCGCGATTACGTCGAAACCCAGATTCAGCGTGACGTCCGCGACCTGACGCGCATCCATTCGCTCGACGCGCTGCCGAAGCTGCTGGCACTGGCGGCGACACAGACGGCGCGGCTCATCAACGTCGCGGATCTCGCGGCACCGTTTGAGCTGACCCGCCCGACGATCCACGAGTACGTGACCTTGCTCGAACGGGTGTTCCTGCTCGAGCGCTTGCCGGCGTGGCACACGAATCGCCTGAACCGCCTGATAAAACGGCCCAAGCTTCACATGGGAGACACAGGGGTCGCGTGTGCGCTGCTCGGGATCGACGCCGGTGGGCTCGACAAGGATCGCCAGCTCCTGGGCCAGATGCTGGAGACTTTTGTCTTGCAGGAGCTGCGTCGTCAGGGCAGTTGGCGCCCGGAACCGCTCGGGTTTTTCCATTTTCGCGATCGGGATGACTTTGAAGTGGACATTGTTCTGGAGCAGTCGCACTCGACCATTGCCGGCGTCGAAGTCAAGGCCGCCGCAACTGTGGGTGAGGCCGATCTCCGGGGGCTTCGCAAATTGCGCGACGCCGCCGGGAAGCGGTTTGCAGCAGGCGTTGTCCTTTATGACGGCAGCGCAACTGTTGATTTCCACGATGGCCTGTTTGCGGTTCCGATTCGAAAGCTATGGGAGGCAACTGCTTAGTGCTGCTGCGCGCAATCCTGGCCGCGGTGCTGCTGGCAGCTCAGGCCGCGCACGTCGCTGAGCCCTCGGCCGCGCCGCCGCAAGGCTTCGCCGGCCTCACCGCCGAGCGCGTGGACGAGCCGGTGTTCAACTCGCAGATGGTGCTGTACCACGCAGGCAAGCCCGGCGCGCAGCCCGTCGTGCTGGTGCACGGCCTGGGTCGCAACGGCGCGCGGGATTGGTCCGCGCTGGTGCCCGAGCTCCTCAAGGCGAATTACGAAGTGTTTGCGCTCGACCTGCCGGGCTTCGGCCAGAGCGCGCAAGGCGATGCGGCCTACACGCCCGCGAACTACATCAAGGTGCTCGAGCAGGTGGTGGCGCCGCGCGTGGGCCGGCCGTTCACGCTGATCGGCCACTCGCTCGGTGGCGCCGTCTCGCTCGGCTACACGGCCGCGTACCCGCAGCGCGTGAAGCACCTGCTGCTGGTGGACATGGCCGGCGTGCTGCAGGGCGCGGTCTACGCGGACTACCTCGCGCGCGGCGTGCTCGCCGGCAAGGGCGTGCCAGGCGGCATGATCGATTCCTTC
>JAYUGN010000030.1:0-7507 GCA_043767605.1 Gammaproteobacteria bacterium | reverse complement strand
GCGTCGCCATGCGGCGGTACAGCCCGAGATTCTTCTTCGGCACCGGAATCACGTATCCATCCACGTAGCTCATCGTCATTCTCCGTTTAGTCGGCCTGCAGCGTCGCGATATCGAGTTTCTGCATCGTCAACTTAACGGAAACCCTGCTGCAGCACACCGGCCGCGACCAGCGCGTCAACCGCCGGCCCATCGTGGCCCGGCACGATGGCGATGCCCGGCTCGGCCTGCATCAGCTCGTGCAGGGCCTGGAATTCGCCGAGCACCTGCTCGCGGTTCTCGCCGATGATCGCGGTCATGAACAGCGGCCGCTCGCGTATCCGCTCCAGATTCCTGAGCCGCCAGCTCACATCGCCCAGGAACAGGATCTCGTGGCCGTCGGCGCGCCGTACGTAGACCATCTGGCTGCCCGGCGTGTGGCCCGGTGCCTTCACCAGCACCACGCCCGGTGCGATCGCGAGGATCCCCTCGTAGTGCATCGGCTGGTAGGACTTCATGACCTCGGCAGGCAACACCACCGGTTTCATGCCGTCCGGGTTGTTGAGCTGCTCGTCGGTCAGGCGCAGCGCCGGCAGCAGTTTTGCGAGGTGCGGATGGACCGCGATGCCGCCGATGTGGTCCATGTGCTCGTGCGTGATCACGATCTGCGCGGCGCCTTCCATCGCGGCGTTCATGCGCTGGTACGCCGCGTCGTCGAAGTCCATCGCCAGGAACGCCGGCTGGGCCGAGGAGAGGTGCATCGCGGTATCCACGATCAGCGTCTGTTGCGGGAACACCAGCTGGTACGAATAGATCGGCATCAGCGTGCTGGTCCACGGCTCGCCGGCCATCAGCATGGCCTCGAAGAACTTGAGCGCCATGATCTTCTCGAAGCGCACGGCGTCAGGCTTGGGCCCCGGCATTGATTCGGCCGCGGCGCGGATTTTCGCGAGGTCGAGCGTGTAGCCGTGGTTGGGCGGCGGGCTGGTGCGCACCAGCGGCCCGTACGCGGCGGCGATCAGCGCCGCAACGATGGCCAGCGCTACCAGGACTTTCTTGCCCATCAAGGGGCGGCTCAGGCGGTCTTGCGCGCGATCTGGCTGTTGCGGATCAGGGCGTGGATTACCTTGCCCTGGTCATCCTTCACGAAGCCGACGGTGTAGTTGTACTCGGGGCAGAAGAACAGGCCTTCGCTGCGCGGATACAGCACGCCGCTGACCGGCTCGCCCGGATTCTCGGGTCGCGACAGCGTCCAGTGCAGTTGCTTGTCCACCACGGCGACCACCAGCTTCTGGTCGAGCCAGAGGTCGTAGGCGCCGGCAAACGGCGCCCAGCTCGCGGCCATGGCCGCGGTCACCGGCAGTTCGGGCGTCAGCGCGATGTCGAAGCCGCCCAGCAGCAGGCCCGGGCGCGATTCATCGCCGGCATCGGCGAGCGTGACGATGAGGTCCGGCTTGACCCGCGTGTCGGCGCGCTCGCGCTCGTCGCCTGCGAAGAAGCACTGCGTCACGTGCGTTTCATAGCCCTTGCTCGTGATGCGGAAATGGATCGTGCGCGCCGCGTCACCCGCGTGGCCGGGCACCACGGTGTCAAAGGTGTAGCGGCCCAGCAGGGTCGCCACGAATGTGCCGCGCAGCTTCGCGGTGTCGTCGTCGTAGCGGCCAGTTGAATCGGCTTGCCACACTTCGATCGAGGCTTCGCGCAGGCGCCGGCAGCTGTCGGCGGCGGTGATCAGGCCGGTCATCCGCAGCGGCGCGCCGGGCTCGGCCGGATCGGCGAGGTAAGTCGTGCGCGCGGGCGCGCCAGGCTTGTAGGCCGCGCCGAGCAGGCTGGTCGTGGCGGTCTGGCAGCCGGTGGCGGAGAACACGCCGCCGGCGCGCAGCAGCAGGGGCGTGCCGAGGGCGGCGAGGAGGATTTTGCGGCGAACCTGTTGGGTGCGGTGCATCCCTACATTATGCCTTCGTAGCTGCCGGCTGCGGCAAAGGTCAGGACGCGGCCGTCGCTCAAATGCACCGTGAGGGCGCCGTCGGTCACGATCACGTAAGTGGCGCCGCCGCCCAGTTGCATGCGCGAGGTGTCGAGCGTGACCGAGGCCAGGTTCGCCGCGACCAGCACGAAGGCGTTGCCTGGTTTCGGCGGATTGAGGTCCTTCTCGGTGATCTTCACCGGCGAGGCTTCGACCCAGCCCGGCTCCCACTGTTCGGGATGCCACAGCGCGTCGTACTCCTCGCGCGACAGGCGGAACAGGCCGCGCATGCGCGTCGAGTACAGCCGGTTCGGGTTCTCGTAGAGGCGGTCGAACACGATCTGCTTCTTCGGCAGCTTGGCGGCCAACGGTAGCGCGATGACGTCGATCGTCGCGGCGCCGGCGCCGCGCGGCACCATGCCCCCGACCCAGTAGGCTCCGCCCTTGCCGGGGATGCGCATGTCGTACATCGACGGGTTGAACGCGAACTTCACGCGCGCCGGGTTGTGGTCGCGCGTGCGCGTGTAGGCCAGCTTCGCCACGAACGGCAGGAAGTCCTGCTCGATGCGGCCCTCGTGCTGGCGGCCGAAGTAATGCAGGAACAGGTATTCGTCGCCGAAGCCTTCGAGCTGGTCCGCCATCGGGTCGCCCCCAGTGCCCTGGCCGAACTGGTCGAAGGTGCCGATCGAGTAGAACACCGGCAGGTTGTAGAGATTCGCCAGCGTCGGGTCCGCCGCGATGCCGCCGGTGCCGAGGCCGGACGTGAAGATGTACGGCATCGCCGCCGACCAGCGGTCGGGATAGGTGCGCGCCATGTACCAGGTGCCGATCGCGCCGAGCGAGACGCCGTGCACCGTGCGGTGCGCGTCGTCGATGCGGTAGCGCGCCAGCATGTCGTCCTGCACCTCGAGCGCGTCAACCAAACCATCGCCGCCGGTGTATCCGACGCCCTCGCCCCGGCCCAGCACACAGGCGTACACCAGTTGCTGGCGGTCGATCAGCGAGGTGACCTGGGTGAAGCCGAGGTAGCCTGTCGAGGGGAACACGCCGGTCACGACCGGGTTGTAGTCGCGCGCCGCGAAGGCTTCCGCGTAGAACACTTCGACGTTGTGGTTGGCGCCGAGCGGATGCATGCAGAAGTCGAACGCGAACAGACGATCCGGATCGTCGTAATAGTTGCTCGGGATCACTGCGACGTACGGCTGGTACTCGCCGAGGTATTCCTTGTTCGCCCCGCCCTGGATGACGATGCCGCGGCTCTCGTATGGGAAGCCGGAGCGGTAGATGCGCTCGACCACGCCGGTGCGGCGAGGATCGGGGTCGTTGGCACCGTCGGCGATGCGCGCAAAGTCCACGTCGAGGTAATCGTCCACGAGGTGGTGGGCGGTGAGGTCGTTGGCCTGCTTTTCCTCGTTCCAGGTCGAGTTCGGCTCCTGGTTGTTCGAGAGCATGTCGTAGATGTTCGGTGCGAGCAGATTACCGCCGGTGGCGACCGGTGCGCCGGCCTGCGTCGGGATCGGCGCTGGCGCGACCCACTCGCTGCCATTCCACACGCCCGAGGCCACGTAGAAGCGCCAGGTCTTGCGGCCCGGGTCGGCGTACGCGCGCGGCACGCTGAACTCGATCAGCGCCTCGCCCATGTCGGCGGAAACTTCCGCACCGATCGCCTTGAAGTCCTGCGCAACGCCGTGCGCATCGCTCGCCGAGCCGCCGGTGCCCCACACCGTGTAGAAATGGTCGCAGCCGAGCTGCTCGGTGTGGTTCGCGCCCAGTGGCCAGATTTCGAGGCCGTTCGAGGGATCGTGGTCTTCGTCCACGCACACGCCGATGACGGCCGAATCCGGCGCGGTCATGTCGCCCATGCGGAAGCGGTAGTACACGCGCTGCGCGTCCAGGCTCGTGCGGAACTCGATGAAGTCCGCGACCGTGTGCATGTGCGCGTTGTCGGGCGAGGAATACTGGAAGTCGCCGGCCCAGTTGGTCAGCGGCGCGGGCGAGAGGCGCGGGTTCACCGGGTCCTGCGGATCCGGGCCCGGCGTGCCGAGCGGCGCATCGAAGCGGTCGCGGCCGTCCGTGTTGGCGCCCTTGTCGTCGTAAACGTAGTCCTGGTAAACGAACTCGTGGCCGCGATACACGCCGGCGTTGGCGATCATTGCCGGTTCGGCGGTCCAGCCGAAGGCAGTGGCCTTGGAATCCAGTTGCGCGCTGCTGCCGCAGGCGGACAGGACAACAGCAATGCCGACCAGGCCGGCGCGTTCGATCTTGATCACGATAGTTCCCCTCGTTCCAGGACCCCAGTATCCGGTCCGGGCCTGAGGCGGGCGAGGGTAAAACCGCCTCATGGCTTGCTATGAATCGGGATCATCCGCCCCCCGATCAGTCCTTGAGCTTGATCGCCAAGCCCGCCGGGCTGCTTGCAACGAAGGCCCGATTTCTCATTGAGTCTCCAATCCGAGCGCAAAGGAAAGTGCGCCAGCCGCCTCGCCCAGCTTGGCGGAAGACAGTCGCGCAATGCGATTCCCGATTTTCTGTTTCGCGACGGTTTGAATGTTGTCGAAGTTCGCTGCGCACGCTTCCGGCATTCCGTCGGCCACGCCAAGTTCCACTTCCGTGGGAATCCCCCGGATCGTCGAGGTGATGGGGGCGATGGTGATGCTGTTCAGGATCGGGATGGCGGAGTCACGCGTGAGGATCAAGACAGGCCTGCGCTTGTCCGGCGGCTGGAATGAATACCAGCAGACATCACCGCGCCTCACCGCGAACCCCAAGCCTGTTCCTTCTCCCAGGAATCGAACTCGCCCTTCTTCGGGGGCTTGCCAGCGTAGCCGGCCGCGTGTCGCGCTTCCCGGATCTGGATCTGTTCGCGCCTGAGCTCGGCCTGCACCGCGTACCGGATGAACGCCGACCGGGTGGTTTTACGGACCTTGCTGATCCGGTCGACGGCCTTGAGCAGGGGCTCGTCGATCGTCATCTGGATGGTCTTCATGGGTGTGGAGACTGATGTGGATTCAATACCACATTGTAATACACATTACGCCCCGCGTTGCTCTTCCAGCAGTTCCCAGCGCCGGTAGCTTTCGGCAAGCTCGCGCTCGATTTCGGCCAGCCGATCCTGCATGGCGCGGGCTTTTTCGCGCTCGCGCGTGTAGAGGCCCGCGTCACCCAGCTGCTCGTGCAGCTTGGACTGCTCGGATTCCAGCTTCTCGATCTTGCGCGGCAGCTCGGCCAGCTCGCGCTGGTCCTTGCCGCTGAGCACGGATTTCTGGATCCCCGCTTTCGCGGGGATGACGGCCGTCGCGGGGATGACGGCTTTCGCGGGGGCAGCGTCCTTCTGGATTCCCGCTTTCGCGGGAATGACGACACGCGCGGGAATGACGGCACGCGCGGGCGCGGCAGCGCCGCCGGCCGAGACCTGCCGCAGCCAGTCGCGATAGCCGCCCACGTAATCGCCGACGCGGCCGTCGCCCTCGAACACCAGGCAGCGCGTCGCCACGTTGTCGAGGAACTCGCGGTCGTGGCTGACCAGCAGCACGGTGCCCTGGTAATCCACCAGCAGTTCCTCGAGCAGGTCGAGCGTCTCGACATCGAGGTCGTTGGTCGGCTCGTCGAGCACGATGATGTTGGACGGCAGCGCGAACAGCCGCGCCAGCAGCAGGCGGCTGCGCTCGCCGCCGCTCAGCGCCTTGGCCGGGCTGCGCGCGCGGTCGGGCGTGAACAGGAAATCCTGCAGGTAGCCCATGACGTGTTTGCGCGCGCCGTTGACCTCGACGAATTCCTTGCCGTCGCCGATGTTCTCGAACACCGCCTTGTCGTCGTCGAGCTGGGCGCGCAACTGGTCGAAGTAGGCGATCTGCTGCTTGGTGCCCTGCTTGAGCGTGCCGTGCGTGGGCGCGAGCGTGCCGAGCAACAGGCTCAGCAACGTGGTCTTGCCGGCACCGTTGGGGCCGATGATGCCGACCTTGTCCCCGCGCACCAGCGTAGTCGAGAGGTTGCGCACCAGCGTGCGTTCGCCACGCGCGAAGCTCACGTGCTTCAGGTCGGCCACGAGGCGGCCCGAGCGGTCGGCTTCCTGCAGCACGAGGTTGGCCTCGCCGGGAAGGTTGCGGCGCTGCGCGTACTGGTCGCGCATGGCCAGCAGGCGCTGCACGCGGCCCTGGTCGCGCGTGCGCCGCGCTTCGATGCCGCGGCGGATCCACGCTTCTTCCTGCGCCAGGCGCTTGTCGAAGACCGTGTTCTGCTTGTCCTCGGCGTGCAGGGCATCCGCCTTCTGCTTCAGGTATTCGTCGTAGTTGCCTGACCAGCGCCGCAGCAGGCCGCGGTCGATCTCGATGATGCTGGTGGCCAGGCGCCGCAGGAACGCGCGGTCGTGCGTGATGAACAGCAGCGCGCCGTTCCATTCGCGCAGGAAATCCTCGAGCCAGCGGATGCTGTCGATGTCGAGATGGTTGGTCGGCTCGTCGAGCAGCAGCAGCTCCGGCTCCGCCACCAGCGCGCGGCCCAGCAGGGTGCGGCGCTTCACGCCGCCCGAGAGCGAGGAGAACGGGGCACTGCCATCGAGGTTCAGGCGCGAGAGCACGGCCTCGATGCGGCTCTCGAGCGTCCAGCCATCCTTGGCCTCGAGCGCGGTTTGCACGCGCGCCAGCGCGTCGAGGTCTTCGGCGCCGGCCTCGAGGATGTGGTGGTACTGCGCGATCAGCTTGCCGACGTCGCCGAGACCGTCGGCGACCACGTCGTAGACGGTGCCCGCCAGGTCCTGCGGCACTTCCTGCGGCATCTGCGCCACGCGCAGGCCGGGGATGCGGACGACTTCGCCGTCGTCGCATTTCTGCTCGCCGGTGATGACCTTGAACAGCGTGGACTTGCCGGCGCCGTTGCGGCCGAGCAGCGCCAGCCGCTCGCCGGGCTCGACGCCGAAGCTGGCGTGGTCGAGGAGGGCCGTGCTGCCGAGGTTGAGGCTGACGTCCTTGAACGTGAGGAGCGGCATCAGAACGCCGCGGCTTCCTTGATCCAGCCCGTGCTGCCGGTGCGCTGGTCGATGAGGTCCTCGATCGTGCGCAGCTGCGCGGGCGCCTCGGAGCAACCGAGGTAGTGCTTCACCGTGACGTGCTGCGCGCCGTTCTGGATCTCGAGGCGCGCCGAGGGCATGTCGGTCGCGTAGTGCCGGCAGTTCGGATCGCCGGGCGAGTACGAATCCGCGAGGTCGAACACCCCGAGGCGGGTGACCTCATCGAGCAGGCGGGCGAATTCCGCCGGGGCGTGCTGCTGCTGGTGCTCGCCGGGTTGCAGGACGTTGCGCTGGCCCTTGAACCGCACGAGCCCCTGGGCGTTCATGGCCACCGAATACACCGGGCAGCGCCCGAAGCAGGGGCCGCGTTCCAGCATTACGTAGGCCGTCTCGCTGAGGGGTGGCGCGCTGGCGCAGGCCGCAAGGGCCGCGGCCGACAGCAGGAGGGCGTGCTTCAAGCGTGCGAGCGGCTGCGCCGGCGCAGCAGCGCCAGCAGGCCGAGCAGCGCGACTTCACCGCCGCCGAGCGAGCCGCCGCCGCCGCCGCCGGAGGGCGGCGG
>JAYUGN010000029.1:0-19145 GCA_043767605.1 Gammaproteobacteria bacterium | reverse complement strand
GCTTGATCAGGTCGATGGCGTGCGTCGCGACCAGCACGCTGACGCCGACCTGGTGGAAGCGCTCGAACACCTGCATGACTTCGCGCGCCAGCCGCGGGTCGAGGTTGCCGGTCGGCTCGTCGGCAATCAGCAGCATGGGCTTGGTCACGATCGCGCGGGCGATGCCGACGCGCTGCTGCTCGCCGCCCGACAGCGCCATCGGCAGCATCTTCTCCTTGCCGAGCAGCCCGACCGAGTCGAGCGCCGCGCGCACGCGCTTGCCGATGTCCTGGTGGCTGAACCCGCGGATCACCAGCGGCAGCGCGACGTTGTCGTGCACCGTGCGGTCGTTCAGCAGGTTGAAGTTCTGGAAGATGATCCCGATCTGCTGGCGGTATTCGGCAACGCCGCCGCGCTTGATCGCGGCGAGGTTCACGCCGTTGACGATGATCTGCCCGCGGCTCGGCCGCGCCAGCAGTGCCACCAGCCGCAGCAGCGTGCTCTTGCCCGCGCCGCTCTGGCCGGTGATGAAGGCCATCTCGCCCTGGGCGAGGGTGAAACTGATGTCGTTGAGGGAAGTCCCGCCCGTATCGCCGTAGCGGTGGCTGACGTTATGGAACTGGATGATGTCGGTCACTGGCTGATCAGCGCCTCGGCGTAAACCGGGGCGTCGAAGGGCAGAAGGTCGTCGAGGCTCTCGCCGATTCCAATATACCGGATGGGCAGCGCGAGGCTGCGTGCGATCGCCAGCAGGGTGCCGCCGCGCGCGGTGCCGTCGAGCTTGGTCAGCACGAGCCCCGTGACGCCCAGCGCCTTGTGGAATTCCTGGGCCTGCCGCAGCGCGTTGCCGCCGGTGGTGGCGTCCAGCACCAGCAGCACCTCGTGAGGGGCGCTCGGGTCCTGCTTGCGGATCACACGCTGAATTTTCCTTAACTCGTCCATCAGGTTGGCCTGCGTGTGCAGGCGGCCGGCGCTGTCGGCCAGCACCACGTCGAAGCCGCGCGAAGCCGCCGCCGCGATCGCATCGTGGATCACGGCTGCGGAGTCGGCGCCGGAAGCCTGGGCGATGAGCGTCGCGCCGCTGCGCTCGGCCCAGACGCGCAGCTGCTCGGTGGCGGCGGCACGGAAGGTGTCGCCGGCGGCGATCAGCACCTTGAGCCCGTCCTGCTTGAGCTTCATCGCGAGCTTGCCCAGCGTCGTGGTCTTGCCCACGCCGTTGACGCCGATCATCAGCACGATGAACGGGCGGGGCTGCGCGCCGATGACCAGCGGCCTGGCGCAGGGCGCGAGGATTTCCACGATCGCCGCTCGCAGCGTGTCCTTCAAGTCGGCCTCACTCTTGACCTTGCCCTGCTTCACGCGCAGACGCAGCTGCGAGGTCAGGAACTGCGCGACCTCGAGGCCGGCGTCTGCGGCCAGCAGCCGCGTCTCCAGTTCTTCGACTGCGGTTTCGTCCAGGGCGTCTCTCGTCAGCAGCCGGCCGACGTCGTAGGTCAGCCAGGAATCGCCGTGGTTGATGCGCGCGCGCAGGCGCGCGACGAGGGAATCGGTCATGGGCGGAAAGTCTACGGGGCTTGAGAGGGCGTGGGCGTGGCCGCGTCCGTCGACGGAAGCGCCCCGCGTGGCCGCAGCAGCCAGACCGCACCGTTCCAGGCGCTGTCGTTGGCGTCGCGCCGGGTGTGCGTGGCGCGGCGTGCCTCGAAGCCGGCCGGCGCGGTGCCCAGCGCCGCGAGTGCCGATACGTAGTCGTGTTCGTTGCGCGGATAACGCAGGAGCCCCAGTGGCCGGCGGCCGGTCTGGTGTACCAGCGTGCCGACCCAGATCGCCTGGCCGCCCGCGTACCAGCCGGAAGACCAGAGCCGGATGACCCACTGGTCGTCATCATCCACGCCCTTGCGCAGCATCAAGGCCTGGTGCTTGCCGGCGTGGAGCTGCGGCAGGATCGGCAGCGTCGCGATCGGCGCGCTCACGGCGAGCCAGCGCAGGCTGCTCTCCCACGAGAGCGGCTGCGGCACTTCCCAGCCCGCGGCGCGCAGGCCGCTGTCGATGCGATCGAGCTCGCCGCGCCACTGCACCGACAGTGGCTGGCGCTCGAGCCCCGAGGCGTCCACGCGGTAGGCCGGCAAGTCCGAGAATCCGCCGCTCCACCAGGCGGGCGCGGCGATGCGGTGCTGCGCCGGGCCCTGCGATTCGAACTCGTGGCGCAGTTCGGAAGAGCTTTCCAGTGCCGCGGCGGCGATCAGCACACCGAGTGCCAGCGGCAGCACTTCGCGCGCGGGAATCGCTTCGGCGCCATGTCGGCGATAGCCGATGCCGAGCAGCGTGACCCACAGGCCGCCGAAGACGACGGCGAAAAGTCCGGTCGAGAGCCAGACCGTGCCCAGGTAAACGTCCGCCGCAAGCATCAGCCCGATCAGGCCGGTGACCGCCGCGTAGTAGAGCGTGCGCAGGTTCTTCGAACGGTCGGTCGCCAGCAGCACGGGCAGGAAGGCGTAGATCACGGTTGCAAGCACGAGGTCGCGGCCGCCGAAACGCACGGCCGACTTGCCGCGGAAATAATTGATCGGGTCCGGCACCTTGAGCAGCCAGTACAAGGCGAGCGACAGGGCCGCGCCGAAAGCCACCGCCGCGAGCCAGTGCGCCGCCGCCCGCGTGCGGCCCTGGCTGAGCAGCGCCAGCAGCACGATGACGGCGACGGGCAGGTACACCTGCCAGTCGGCGAATTGCGCGACCGCCATCGCCAGCGCGGTGGCCAGCGGCGAGCGGTAATCCTGCGCGCCCTGCCAGGCCATCGTGTCGAACAGGCCCGGCGTGCCGGCGCCGAGGCCCCACCACAGCGCGAGCCACAGCCAGCCGGCGGCAAACAGCAGCAGCGCCAGCACGGCCAGCGCCGGCGTCTCCGGCTGGTTCGAGTCGGCGAGCCACTGACCCAGGCGTCCGAGCTGGCGATGGCGCTGACTCCAGTCGAGCATCGCCGACAGCCAGCCGTTGGCGCGCTGCTGGATCAGCGACACCGCGCCGTTGACGGCCCAGACCAGCAGGCCCAGCGCGATCAGCATGGCGATCAAGAGGATCGCGAAGCGCGTCGCGACTTCGGCGGCCAGGCTCAGCGAGGCGCCGAACACCACGCCGGCGGCGATGTGCGGCGCCGCCCACAGCACGCAGGCGAAGACCTCGACGGCCAGGAAGCGCAGGGGCGACATGCCGTAAGTTCCGGCGATGGCCGAGATGAAGGGCCGCACCAGGCCCACGAAGCGCGCGATGACCAGCGCCTTGGCGCCGTGGCGCGCGAACAGCGAACGGCTGCGCGCGATCGCCATCGAGTAGCGCTCGGCGAGCTTCGAATCCAGCGCGCGTGCGCCCCAGCGCCGGCCGACGAAGAAGTTGATCGAGTCGCCGACCAGCGCGCCGGCCACGGCGACGCCGACGGTAGGCCAGAACTGCAACGAGCCCAGCGCCACCAGCGCGCCCACCGGCAGCAGCAGGACTGCGGTCGGTATGACCATGCCGATCACCACCATGGACTCGGCGATGCAACCCAGGAACAGCGCGACCAGCGTGAGCGCCGGGTGTCCGTTGACCCACGCCAGCAGATGCTGCAACTGGTCGATCAAGCGCGCAGCGCTCCGGCGGCGGCGGACAGGGTGAGCTCCAGTTCGCGCTCGCCGTGGGCAGCAGAGACGAAGCCGGCCTCGAAGGCCGACGGCGCGAGGTACACGCCCGCTCCGAGCATGGCGTGAAAGAACCGGCGGAATCGCGCCACGTCGCAGGCCATGACCTGCGCGTAGCTGCGGATGGACGGCGCTTCGCTGAAGAAGATGCCGAACATGCTGCCGGCCTGCGTGGTCGTGAACGGCACGCCGGCCGCTCGCGCCGCGGTGCGCAGGCCTTCGAGCAGCCGGCGCGTGTAGCGCTCGAGGCTGGTGTAGAACGCGTCGTCCGCGAGCAGCCGCAGCGTCGCCAGGCCCGCCGCCATAGCCAGCGGATTGCCCGACAGCGTGCCGGCCTGGTACACGGGCCCGACCGGCGCAAGCTGCTGCATGAGGTCGCGGCGCCCGCCGAAGGCGCCGACCGGCAGCCCGCCGCCGATGATTTTTCCGAGCGTGACGAGATCCGGTTTGACGCCGTACAGCGCGCAGGCGCCGCCGCGGTGCACACGAAAGCCGGTCATCACTTCGTCAAAGATGAGCAGGGCGCCGTGCCGGTCGCACAGCGTGCGCAGGCCTGCGAGGAAACCCGCATCCGGCGGCACGCAGTTCATGTTGCCGGCGACCGGCTCGACGATCACGGCCGCGACCGGTGCGGTTTTCAGCAGGGCCTCGGCCGAGGCCAGGTCGTTGTAAGTGGCGGTCAGCGTGTGCTTCACCAGATCCGCCGGCACGCCGGGCGAGGAGGGTACGCCGAGCGTCAGCGCGCCCGAGCCGGCCTTCACCAGCAGGCTGTCGCTGTGGCCGTGGTAGCAGCCCTCGAATTTCAGGATGGCGTCGCGACCGGTGGTGCCGCGCGCCAGCCGCAGCGCCGACATCGTGGCTTCCGTGCCCGAATTGCACAGCCGTACCTGCTCGAGCGCCGGGATGCGCGCGCACAGCAACTCGGCCATCTCGATTTCCAGCTCGGTTGGCGCGCCGTAGCTGACGCCGGTCATGGCCTGCTTCACGATCGCCTCGACCACGGCCGGATGCTGGTGGCCCAGGATCATCGGCCCCCAGGAGCCGACGTAGTCCACGTAGGCATTGCCGTCGGCGTCATGGACGTACGCGCCGTTGGCGCTGGCGATGAAGCGCGGCGTGCCGCCCACGCCGCGGAACGCGCGCACGGGAGAGTTCACGCCGCCCGGGATGCGCAGCTGCGCGCGCTGGAACAAATCGTCTGAGCGGCTCATGGCGTCATCTTATTCGGCAAACAGGCGCGCGTAGTCCGCGGCGGCCGCTTCGATCCGCTCATCGCTGGCGCCGCCGAACACGCCCTCGATCGCGGCCACCAGGTCCGCGCCGGAGGCGATCAGCGACGCGGCGTTGGCCGGCGTGACGCCGCCAATGGCGCAGACAGGAATACGCAGGTCTCGCCTTGCCTCGCGCAGCAGGGCCAGGTCGGCCTGCGGCGCATCGGGCTTGGTGTTCGAGGCAAAGAAGCGGCCGAAGGCGACGTAGCTTGCGCCCTGCGCCTGCGCGGCCAGTGCGCGCGGCAGCGAATTGGCGCAGCTGATGCCGATGAGCGCCTGCGGGCCCAGCTGCTGGCGCGCCTGCGCCAGCGGAGCATCGTTGGCGCCGAGGTGCACGCCGGCGCCGAGGGTTGCCGCGAGTTCGAGGTCGTCGTTGATCAGCAGCTGCGCGCCGTGCGCGTGGCACAGGGCCAGCAGCGCTTGCGCGCTGGCGCACCGCCGGCGGGCGTCGCCGGATTTGTCGCGCAGCTGCAGGAGTCGCGCTCCGCCGCGCAGCGCGGCCGCTGCGGCGCTTTCAAGCCTCGCGGGTTCCGTGCACAGCGCATCGGGCGTGATCGCGTAGAGGCCGCGCAGCGGGTTCATCAGAGCACATTCATCAGATGCGCCGCGGGATCTTGCGGCCGGCGCCGGCCGCGAACGCGGCCTTGAGCGTGCGCTGCGTGTACGCCTGGGCGTCGGCGAGCGCCTGCTCGATCGTTTCGCCTCGGGCGAGCAGGGCCGCGATCGCCGAGGCGAGCGTGCAACCGGCGCCGTGGAAATTTCCCGGCAACCGCGGCCAGGCGAAGGCGCGCGACAGGCCCGTGGTTCCTTTCACGCCATACCAATGATTGACGACTGCGTCGCCCGGCTCATCACCGCCGGTAATCAGGACATTCGCGCAACCGTCAAACAGCAACGCCTTGCCGCAGTCGTCGAGAGCATCGAGGCCGGTCAGGCGCCGCGCTTCCGCGGCGTTCGGCGTGAGCACGGTGGTGACGGGCATCAGCTGCGTTTTCAGGGCCTCGATCAGCGCGACGCTGGAAAGTTCGGCGCCGCCGCCGGCCCGCAGCACCGGATCCAGCACCAGCGGCACGCCGGCGCGGCGCGCCAGTGAGGCGATCAGCGCGGGCAGGCGGGCGTCGCCCAACAGGCCGACCTTGATGGCAGCCACCTTCAGGTCGGCGAGCACGGCTTCGGCCTGCTGGACCAACAGCTCCGGATCCGCCGGCACCACGCGGCTGACATTGCGGGTGTCCTGCACGGTGTGTGCGGTGATCACGGTGGCGGCGTGGGCGCCGAGCGCGGCGATGGCCTCGATGTCGGCCTGGATGCCGGCGCCCCCGCCCGGATCGTGACCGGAGAGGCAGAGCACAACCGGCTTTGGGCTCATGGGCTGGACTTACTGGATAGTCAGGAAAAGGCTTACTTATTCACATCTCAGGACGCTGCGCCCCTACTGCTGCAAGGGCTTCAGCGCAGGCACCCCGGTGCCGGGGCCTGGCTGGAAAAGCCACGCAAGTGATTGGACCGCCGCCTTATTTTCAATCTGGTTACAAATTGACCGCATGCCGAAAAACCGTGTTGTGAGAAGCCACCCTTGCCGCTGCAACCCGAGTTTTCCACAGGGTTCTCAACAGGCGCTGTGCATGGGAGCCGCTTCTTCTTTGCGAACCGCATGTTAGCCCAACAAGCTGGAAGCGTCGTGCAGACATCGCGCTAACTCCGCGCCGGAATTTTTCTGCTAGCGTTTCGGCCATGAGCCGCCGCAGTTTCCTGCTGAACGAGACGCTCGGTGCCTATTACGAGCAGGTGGCCCTGCGCGAAAACGAGGTGCTGGCGGCGCTGCGTGCCGAAACCGCCGGCCTGTCCCAGGCGCAGATGCAGATTTCGCCGGAGCAGGGCCAGCTGCTGGCGATCCTGGTGAAAATCATGGGCGCCAGGCGCTGCATCGAGGTCGGCGTGTTCACGGGGTACAGCAGCCTCGCGGTCGCGCAGGCGCTGCCGGCGGACGGCAACCTCCTGGCCTGCGACGTCAGCGATGAATGGACGGCGATGGCGCGCCGCTACTGGCAGCGGGCGGGCGTCGCGGAAAAAATCCGGCTGGTGCTGGCGCCGGCCTGCGCCACGCTCGATGCGGAGCTCGCGCAGGGCGCTGCCGGAAAATACGACTTCGCCTTCATCGATGCCGACAAGACCAGCTACCTCGACTATTACGAGCGCTGCCTCAAGCTGCTGCGCGCCGGCGGCTTGATCGCGGTAGACAACACGCTGTGGTCAGGCCGGGTGGCCGACCCCGCCATCGCCGACGCCGATACGCAGGCGCTGCGGGCCTTCAATGCGTTCGTGGCCAGGGACGAGCGCGCGGACCTGTGCCTCGTGCCGATCTCGGATGGCCTGACCCTCTTGCGCAAGCGCTGACGCTGACGCCCCCTTGATCGGCCTTTACCTCGTCCACTTCGGCTACACCCTGCAGCTGTTCGCGCTGCTGGCGCGCGACGTGCTCTGGCTGCGCGGGATCCTGGTCTGCGCGCAGAGCGTGCTGGCGATGTACGCCTACATGCGCGGGCCGGCCTTCCTGCCGTACGTGTTCTGGAACGTCCTGTTTGTCTGCATCAACCTCTACTGGGTCGTGCGCCTGCTGCGCGAGCGCGCCGCGGTCGAGCTGCCCGACGAGCTCAAGGAGATCTACGAGAAGCATTTCGCCGCGCTGCAGCCGCCGGAGTTCCTGCGGCTGTGGCACGAGGGCGAGCGTGGCGGCACCCGCGGTGGCCAGCTGGTGAAGGAGGGCACCATGCCGGGCAACCTGTACTTCCTGATGAACGGGATGGTCGCGGTGAAGCGCGGCGAGCGCGAACTCGCGCGCCTGAAGGCCGGCAGCTTCGTCGCCGAGATGAGCCTGCTGACCGGCGAGGTGACCACGGCCGACGTGGTGGCGCTCGGCGACATCGAGTACATGGCCTGGCCGGCCGAGAAGCTGGCCCGGCTGCGCAGCCGCAGCCCGATGCTGTGGTCGCGCCTGCAAAGCGTGCTCGGGCACGACATGGTCGAGAAAATCCGCGCCTCGCAAGCGGCCTAGCGTGACGCCGGGGCCCTAGAGCGGTTGCTGCTTCGGGTCGGCGGGCGAGGTCTCTGTCCCGGGCGCCGCGTCCGGCGCTGCTTCGGATTCCGGCGCGGGCGCCGACCCTTCTCCTTCAGGCGTGGACTCGGCCGGCGGCGCAGGCTCCTGTTCCGGCGCGCGTGCAAAGCGCGAGCGCTCGCCGATCTGGTGCAGGATCCAGTCCGTGCGTGCCTGCACGTAGGGCCCCGGGTTGGCAACGCGCCAGACCCGCGGGCTCGGCAGCACGGCGACCAGCGTCGCGCCCTCGGCCGCCGTGAGCTGTTCAGCATTCTTGCCGTAGAACTTCTGCGCGGCCGACTGCACGCCATACAGGCCCGGGCCGAACTCCGCGATGTTCAGGTAGGTCTCGAGGATCCGGTCCTTCGGCCACAGCGCCTCGATCAGGATCGTGAAGCTGACCTCGAGGCCCTTGCGGAGGTAGCTGCGGCCCGGCCACAGGAACAGGTTCTTGGCGACCTGCTGGGTGATCGTGCTTGCGCCGCGCACCTTGCGGTTGCGCTGGTTGTGCTCCATCGCTTTCTCGATGGCGTCGAAGTCAAAGCCGTTGTGGGTGAAGAATTTCTGGTCTTCCGAGGCGACCACGGCCTTGCGCACGCTTTCGGGGATTTTTTGCGCGGGTACCCAGGTGTAGTGCACGGGCTGCACGTCGCTCTGCAGCATGAACGCGCTGGTCGGCGGCGGAATCCAGCGCAGCGCGAGCACCAGCAGCACGGGCGAGAGCAGCGCCAGCGTGACGGCCAGGCCGAGCCACAGGAACGGCCGCCGCGGGGGCGGTTCGTCCACCGCGAAATCGCGGCTCAGCAGGTCCAGGGGCTCGTTCACGTCCCGATTGTCGGGCAAAGACGGCGCGGCGTCAGGCCGGCAGGCCGAGGTTTTTCCAGAGGCGCAGGGTGGGCTCGGACTGGTTCAGCGTGTAGAAGTGCAGACCGGGCGCGCCGCCCTTCAGCAGGGATTCGCACAGGCGGGTGACCACGTCGAGGCCGAAATCGAGCAGGGCCGGCTTGTTGTCGGCCAGCCGCTCGAGGCGCAGGCGAATCCAGCGCGGGATCTCGGCGCCGCAGGCCTCGGAGAAGCGGGTCAGCTGCGCGTGGTTCGTGATCGGCATGATGCCCGGCACGATCGGCGCGGTGACGCCCGCGGCGCGCACGCGCTCGACGAAATCGAAATAGGCGTCGGCGTTGAAGAAATACTGCGTGATCGCGGTGTCGGCGCCGGCCTTGACCTTGTTCACGAAGTGGGTGAAATCGGCGGCGGGGCTTTCGGCCTGCGGATGGGTCTCGGGATAACCGGCGACCTCGATGCGGAACGCATCGCCGTGCGTCCCGCGGATGTATTCCACCAGCTCGTTGGCGTAGTGGAATTCACCCGGCGCCGCCGTGGCCGCGGTCGCCGGCAAGTCGCCGCGCAGCGCGACGATGCGTTTCACGCCGGCCTGCTGGTAGCGCTCGAGCAGCGCGCCGACTTTCTCGCGCGTCGAGCCGACGCACGTGAGATGCGGCGCAGCTTCGACACCGGTGTCGCCGACGACCCGCACGATCGTCTCGTACGTGCCGTCCTGGTTGCTGCCGCCCGCGCCGTAGGTCACCGAGAAGTACGACGGCTTCACCGCCGCCAGTTTCTGCACGACGGCCGGCAGCTTTGCGGCGCCTTCCGGCGTGCGCGGCGGGAACAACTCGAAGCTGAACGACAAGGTTTCGCTCATACGTCGGTCAGTAGCGGTAGTGCTCCGCCTTGTAGGGGCCGTCCACCGGGATGCCGAGGTACTCGGCCTGCTTCTTCGTCAGCGTGGTCAGCTTCACGCCGATCTTCTCGAGATGAAGGCGAGCCACTTCCTCATCGAGCTTCTTGGGCAGGCGGTAGACCGTCTTCTGGTAGCTGTCCTTGTGCGCCCACAGGTCCAGCTGCGCGAGCACCTGATTGGAGAAGGAGCAGGACATGACGAAGCTCGGGTGGCCGTGCGCGCAGCCCAGGTTCAGCAGGCGCCCTTCGGCCAGCAGGTAGAGCGAGTGGCCGTCCTTGAACGTGTACTTGTCGAGCTGCGGCTTGATGGTGTCGCGCTTGATGCCCTTCTCGCTGTTGAGGGCGTCGACCTGGATCTCGTTGTCGAAATGGCCGATGTTGCCGACCAGCACGCCGTCCTTCATCTGGCGCATGTGCTCGATCGTGATCACGTCCTTGTTGCCGGTGGTCGTGATGAAGATGTCGGCCTCGCCGATCACGTCCTCGAGCGTGGTGACCTGGAAGCCTTCCATGGCCGCCTGCAGCGCGTTGATCGGGTCGATCTCGGTGATGATCACGCGCGCGCCGAAGCCGCGCAGCGAGTGCGCCGAGCCCTTGCCGACGTCGCCGTAGCCGCAGACCACGGCGACCTTGCCCGCGACCATCAGGTCGGTCGCGCGCTTGATGCCGTCGGCCAGCGATTCGCGGCAGCCGTACAGGTTGTCGAACTTGGACTTGGTCACGGAATCATTGACGTTGATGGCCGGCACCAGCAGCTTGCCCGCCTCGAACATCTGGTACAGGCGGTGCACGCCGGTGGTGGTCTCTTCCGAGTCGCCGCGCCAGGCCTTGGCGGCAATGCTCCAGAAACCCGGGCGTTCCTTGGCGGTGCGCTTGAGCAGGTTCTTGATGACCTGCTCCTCGTGCGAGCCCGACGCTTCGTTCACCCACTTGTCGCCCTGCTCCATCTCGTAGCCCTTGTGGATCAGCAGCGTGACGTCGCCGCCGTCATCCACCACCAACTCGGGGCCGGTGAGCTGGTCCTTGGCGTCGCGATGCGTGACCGCATCGAGCGTCAGGTCCCAGTACTCCTCGAGCGTCTCACCCTTCCAGGCGAACACCGGGAAGCCCGCGGCCGCAATCGCGGCGGCGGAATCGTCCTGCGTCGAGAAAATGTTGCACGAGGCCCAGCGCACGGTCGCGCCGAGTGTGCCGAGCGTCTCGATCAGCACCGCGGTTTCCTTGGTCATGTGCAAGGAACCGGTGATGCGCACGCCCTTCAGCGGCTTGGTCGTCGCGTACTTGGCGCGGATCGACATCAGGCCGGGCATTTCCTCCTCTGCCATCTTGATGCGCTTGCGGCCGAGGCCGGCCAGGCCGAGGTCCTTGACCTTGTAGTCGGCGGCGGGGGATTTCTTGAGCTTCAGCGCAGTGACTTTTGCCATTGTTGTTCTCCTTAACGAAGGCCGGCTGCGTGGCGCAGCTCGTCGGCCTTGTCGGTTTCTTCCCACGAAAACGCCGTGAACGTGCTGCCGTCGGCGCCCTTGACCGCGTACGGCTTGCGGCCGAAGTGGCCGTAGCTCGCGGTGACCTGGTACATCGGGTGGATCAGGTCGAGCATCTTGATGATCCCGTAGGGGCGCAGGTCGAAGTGCGCGCGCACCAGCTTCTCGATCTTCGCGTCCGAGATCTTGCCGGTGCCGAAGGTCGTCACCGAGATGGACGTCGGCTCGGCCACGCCGATGGCGTAGCTGACCTGGATCTCGCACTTGTCGGCCAGGCCCGCGGCGACGATGTTCTTGGCCACATAGCGCCCGGCGTAGGCGGCGCTGCGGTCAACCTTGGACGGATCCTTGCCGGAGAACGCGCCGCCCCCGTGACGGGCATAACCACCGTAGCTGTCGACGATGATCTTGCGGCCAGTGAGGCCGCAGTCGCCGACGGGGCCGCCGATGACGAAGTTGCCAGTCGGGTTGATGTGGAACTTGGTCTTCTTGTCGAGCCACTTCTTCGGCAGCACCGGCAGGATGACTTCTTCCATCACGCCTTCGCGCAGCTTCTTGAGCGAGATGTCCGGCGAATGCTGGGTGGACAGCACCACGGCGTCGATGCCGGTGATCTTGTTGCCGTCGTAGCGCAGCGTGACCTGCGACTTGGCGTCGGGGCGCAGCCAGGGGCACGGCGAGTTCTTCTGCTTGCGGATCTTGGACTGCTGCTCAACCAGGCGGTGCGCGTAATAGATCGGGGCGGGCATCAGCTCCGGCGTGTCGTTGCAGGCGAAGCCGAACATCAGGCCCTGGTCGCCGGCGCCCTGTTCTTCGGGATTCTTGCGATCCACGCCCATGTTGATGTCGGGCGACTGCTTGCCGACGAAGTTCAGCACTCCGCAGGTGTTGCCGTCGTAGCCGACGGCCGAGTTGTCATAGCCGATGCCGGTAATGACCTGCCGGACGATGGACTCCATGTCCGCCCAGGCCGTTGTGGTGATCTCGCCCGCAACCACGGCGACGCCGGTCTTGACCAGGGTCTCGCAGGCCACGCGTGCGCGCTTGTCCTGGACCAGGATCGCATCGAGGATCGCATCCGAAATCTGGTCGGCGACCTTGTCGGGGTGGCCTTCGGAGACGGATTCGGACGTAAAGAGGTATTGGCTCACAAGAACTCCTGTATATCTGCTTATGCGGATAGGCGGATATCATACTCTAATCCGTGCGTTGGAGCACGTTTTCCGGGCTCTCTAATCAGAAGGTCTAATTACGATTACCCCCGGGCGTGCCAACAATAGGCACACCCCCAACACGCCACTCCCGGCGGGGATTCAAATGCACGCCCTGAGTGACACCGAGTTTCTGATGCCACCCCTTTACGCCGAACTGCTGAACCCGGCGCACTACGCGTACAACAGCGTCAGCCTGTGGCACTTCGGCGCGGCGTTACTGGCGGCGGCGTGCGCGGCCCTGGTCCTGTATTGGGAACGCGGCAGCCGCGTGAGCCGCCTGTTCGCGGGCTTCGCCCTGCTGTTCACGGTCTGGGCGGCGGGCCGCGGAATCCTGCGTCTGCTCAGCGATCCCGAGCTGGTCGTGTTCCTGTCGCGCCGGCTGTACTTCGTGATCATGCTGGCGATGCCGTTCCTGTACCAGTTCGTGATGATCATGCTGCGCGGCGATGGCCGGCGCAGGGTCGTGATCCGGATCAACTGGGCCATTGGCATCCTCATCGGTGTTGCCTCGTTCAGCACGCCGTGGGTGATCGAGAGCTGGTATTCCTTCGCCTTCGGCCTCGAGCCGGCCTTCGGGCCGCTGGGCTACCTGTCCATGATCTGGGTCGCGTTCATGATGACCGCCACCGCGCTCGACACGCTGCAGGCCTGGCAGCGTACGCCGCCCGCGTCGCCGGAGCGCAACCGCATCTCGGTGCTGGCCGTGGCGATGGCGAGCCTGTACTTCGCGTTCGTGGATTTCCTGCCCTCGATGGGCGTGGCGGTGTATCCGTTCGCGTTCGCGCCGATCACGGTGTTCGTGCTGCTGACCGCGTGGCTCACACTGCGCTACGGCCTGATCGACGTGACGCCGCAGCTCGCCGCCCAGCAGATCGCCGAGATGGTGCGCGGGGCGCTGCTGATCCTGGACCGCGACGGCGTGGTGCAGTTCGCCAACGCGCAGGCCGAGACGCTGATCGGGCGCAAGCGGCTGATGGGGCAGTCCGGCCGCGAGCTGATGGGCGATGCGCTCGACCCGCTGTCGCTGGGGCTGCTCGCGCGCCAGGAAGGCGGCGAGTCCGAGAAGGAATTCCTGTACCAGTCCGGCCGCAAGACCGGCACCGTGCGCGACGTGGTGCTCAACGCCACCGCCGTGCGCGACCGCCGCTCGCGCGACGTGGCCTACGTGTGCCTGCTGCGCGACGTTACCGATCAGAAGCACGCCCAGCAGCAGCGCCAGAGCGAAGGCCTGCGCGATTCGCTGACCGGCCTGCCGAGCCGGCCGATGTTCCTCGAGCTCCTCGACGGCGCAGTGAAGCGCGCGGCCGAGACGCGTGACTACGACTTCGCCGTGTGCTTCGTCGGCATGGATCGCCTGAACGTGGTCAACGAAGACCTCGGCTACTCGGCCGGTGACCAGGTGCTGGTCGAGATCGCCCAGCGCCTGCGCCGCGCCAGCCGCGCGCAGGATGTGGTGGCGCGCATCGGTGGTGACGAGTTCGGCGTGCTGCTCGAGGCGGCCGACCCTGATGATGTGCAGCGCTTCGTGCAGCGGCTGATGGAAGCCGTGCGCACGCCAATCAGCGTGGCCGACCACAACCTGCACCTGTCCGCGAGCATGGGCGTGGCCGAGAGCACCTGGACCTACGCCAACGGCGCCGAGGCGCTGCGCGACGCCGGGATGGCGATGCACCGCGTCAAGCAGAACGGCGGCGGCGACATCCACATCGTCACGCGCACCGACCGCGGCCTGCAGCGCACCCGGCTCGAGAGCGACATGCACCAGGCCCTGCAGGCCGGCGAGTTCCGCGTGTACTACCAGCCGATCATGGACCTGGTGGAAAAGCGCGTGGTCGGCTTCGAGGCGCTGGTGCGCTGGCAGCACCCGGAGCGCGGCCTGCTGCTGCCCGGCGCGTTCATCGAGCTGGCCGAGCAGGTGGGCATCGCGCGCCAGATCGATTACTGGGTGATGGACCACGCGCTGGCCGACCTCGCGCGCTTCCAGGAAATGACCGGCGACCGGAAGATCACCATGAGCGTGAACATGGCCGAAGGTTGCCTGCGCGACCCGCAGTTCACCGAGCAGGTGGGCGCCACGCTGGCGCGCCACGGCCTGGAGCCTGCCGCCGTGCGCATCGAGCTGCTGGAGCGCGTGGCCATGATCCAGCCGCTGCGCGGCACGCTGGCGCGGCTGCGCGGGCTGGGCGTGGGCCTGGCCATCGACGACTTCGGCACCGGCTATTCATCGCTGAACCGCCTGCACGAACTGCCGCTGACCGTGCTGAAGGTGGACCGCGACTTCGTGCGCGCCATGAGCACCGGCGGCGGCGACAAGGTGATCAACGCGATCATCGCGCTGGCGCAGTCCCTGGGCCTGACGGTGATCGCCGAAGGCGCCAGCCAGGCGCGTGAAGTCCAGCGCCTGATGGATCTGGGCTGCCGCTACGTGCAGGGTTTCTACTTCGCGCAGGCCGTGCCCTTCGACACCGCGCTCGACATGTTGCGCCGGCCCCAGCAGACGCTCGGCGAGCAGATCCGCGGCATCAGCTCGGGCTGGAGCACGCCGCCGCCCGGGGAGTCACGGCATTCCACGGCGAATTCGCCGCGCATTGTTCAACGCATCGGCAGGTGGTTCGGGCTGCACTAGTTTTTCCCTCTCGCCGTGAGTGTTCCCTCAAGGGGAGAGAGCAAGGTGAGGGGCGCGTTAGTATCCAGCCATGGCCCTGACCCCCTCGACGATGCTGCCCCTGGGCACCCTCGCTCCTGTTTTTTCGTTGCCCGATAGCGTGAGCGGCGAAACTCTCACGCTCCACAACGTGCGCGGCGAGCGCGGCACCGTGGTGATGTTCATCTGCAACCACTGCCCGTACGTGAAGCACGTGAACGACGAACTGGTGCGGGTGGCCGGCGATTACGGCAAGCGCGGTGTTGGTTTCGTGGCGATTTCCAGCAACGACGTGGGCAGCCACCCCGAAGACGGGCCGGCGCAGATGAAGGAAACGGCGCTGCGGCTGAAGTACCCGTTCCCGTACTTGTACGACGAGTCGCAGGACGTCGCGCGCGCCTACCAGGCGGCGTGCACGCCGGATTTGTTCCTGTTCGATGCCGGCTTGAAGCTCGTTTATCGCGGGCAACTGGATGCGTCGCGACCGGGGAAGGGGACGGCGGACGGGAAGGATCTGCGCTCAGCGCTGGACGCGCTGCTGGCCGGGCGGCCGGTCAACCCGGATCAGAAGCCGAGTGTGGGATGCAATATCAAATGGAAGCGATAAGGGATTGCCTATTGTTGACTTGTCGCATGAGGTATTCGAGCGAGCTCAGCTCGCGCTCGGACTGTTTTCCAATGGCTGTCTCCAAGGCGTTTTGAAAAGATACCTAACGCAAGGCCTAGAGAATCCGTACCCCCCGGTAAATCATTGGCCTTCAGAGCCAAGAGCCCTTTGACCCTTTGATACTCGCCTATGATCAAGTGATCGACTCGCGGAAGGGTCGCAAGCGCCCCAGCGGAGATCTGCGCCAACGTCTTGTTGGCAGCATCGGTGAGATCTAGTTCCAGTTGAGTGTTTGCCAGTGCGATCCGCGTTTCCACAACCACGACGTGTGTTGTTCCGTGCAGCTCCTCGAAAGTGTGGAGGGAGTTTAGAAAAAGAGACATCGCTTCCTCATGCCTCCCCTCGAGATCCAAGCATCGGGCACGCAAGAGGGCTATTTGAGCTATCACTCGGGGCGAGCATTCGCGGCCGACGCAAAGAGAGGTCGCCTCCTCAGATATTCGCAAAGCATCATGGAAGTGACCTTGCTCCAATTGCACTACAGCCGAATAGTATTTCGGAATTACCCGTAACCAGTGATGTGGGGGCACCCATTCTGCAAAAAAGCCTTCGGTTTTGCCGATCAATTCGTTCGCAGCGTCAAATTCGCGTTGCGCGGCCAGCGCCACGACTAGGCTGAGGTCCTGCTGTGCCACCACATCGTTGTTTTCGCCGATCAGGTGAACCAACCCTTCTCTTGCCTCCGCGAACAACGCGCGGGCTTCCGGATAGTCAGATGCTTCTTCGGCCAGATATTCGGCCAAGACGCCCTTGGCGTAGGCCATCAAGAGATCGCGCAGGGCAGCATCTTCGCGGACCGAGCCTAAGTCGTTGACGAGCACCGTTCCAAGCCATTCCTTGAAGAGCGCTCTCGATTCTGCCGATGGCGGGTCGGCGGTATTTATGTCTTCGATTACAGCTAGTAATTCATGTTCCCCTTCTAGAAACTTTCCAGCAAAAATTTCTGAGCGGGCGTATTTTGTGCGTAAGAGCAATGTCGCGAGCGCTTTGGGGCCGTTTAGCGCCGTGCATGAGACGACCAATTCGCGCATGGACTCAAGAGCTACGTTGGTGTGCCCCCGACTGAACTCAAGGTTTGCTAGACGTTCTGCGGCGACGATGCTTTCATTGGTCGCGCTGCTACCAACCAAGTCAAAAAGAGCGACTGCTCGCTCGTAGTGCGGTAGAGCGGCGTCGAGTTGCCCAATCTCTTGATATCTTCGTCCCAATAACAGGTGCAAGTGAGCGGCGACAGCGGGTTGGTGCACAAAACGTTCTTCAACTCTAGAGGTCGCGCGAGCTAACAGCGATTCGTACGATGCTTCGCTCGGTCGCTCAACAGACGGATCGATTCCCAACACGTCATCTGTCAAAAACGTGTTGATCGACTGGGCCGTGGCGGTTGCTTCGATGGCTTCATTCCGCGCCCGGTAGGCCGCTACACCACCGGCAATGGCTGCACCTGAAAGCACGAGCAAGGCCACGATAAATGCCCTGGCGCGGCGCAACTTTGCATAAGCCTGTTGCGTTCGGGCGCCGCGCTCTTGGTCCGCACGTTCTGCCCGGCGCGCCTCTCGCCGGATATCGAGCGTCCTCAACATCGATGCGAGGGCCTCGGCGCTGGCCAAGCGCTTTTCGGGCGCGCCGGCCGCAGCAGAGGCGATGTCTTCCCTCAACAGTTCGTCTTGCACGTCGGCTTCCCAACCGGGTGCCAAAGGCTTTTGAAAACTCCCGACGACCAGTTGATACAGCATGACCCCCAGCGCGTAGATGTCGGCTTTTTGAGTGGCTGGCTGGGACGCGATCACTTCTGGCGCCAGGTACATTGCTGTCCCGCCCCCCGCTTGGGTAGCGGCGGTAAGCCCCAGTTTGGTAATCCCGAGTTGATGGAGCCGATCGGGGTCGGACATGCCGCCGCTCCCAAAATCGCATAGCTTCGGCTGCGGCTTTGGGGCCGCACCGACGATGTCTGACATCCGGATCAGCACGTTTCTAGGCTTCAGATCCTTATGGATCACCCCGACCGAATGTGCCGCTGCGACCGCCTCAGCGATCTGGGCGGCCAGTTCCAGCCTCACTTCCATGGGAACGTTTGCAAGCCCGCCCTGCGACTCTGCCCATGATTGGAGGTCGCGTCCTTCCACGTATTCAATCTCGAGAAAGTACGGTTCTTGCTCCAGGCTCCAGTCGAAAATATGGGCGACCGCCGCACGCGCGCCCAGAGTGTCCGAGATGACCCGATACAAGGTCACTTCGCGCCGCAGGGATGTGAGTGAAGCGCCGTCACGTGCAAATTTGTAGACGCGGGCTTCATGCGTCTTTTCGTGACGCGCGAGCCAAGCCTCGCCGAGGCCGCCGACGCCCAGACGCTCGACCAGCTTCCAGTGCGGACGGGAAGGCGGATGCGCGCCCGCTTTCAAGGCGAGGTCGGAAGGCTGCGGCCTTGCGGGCTGCGATGAATCGACCGCCAGCTTCGCAACCATTCGATAGCCGAAGCCGCGCACGGTCGCGATCGCTTCATGCCCCACCGACCCCAGGGCCTGTCGAAGGCCACTGATTGCCTTGCTCAGGACGCCGTCATCAAAAATTTTTCGTTCCCAAACGTGCTCGAACAGTTCGTCCTTGGTGACGACTTCGCCCGCATGGTGGATGAGATAAATCAACACTTCCAGCGGTTTGCGCTCGATCTTGACCAAAGCGCCGCCTACGAACAGCTCCAGAGAGCGCTCGTCCAGCACGACATTGTCGAACGACCAGCGCCGGCCGGCGGCCAATGGCTGTTGTTGCGGGTCGTCGCTGTTGTCCCCTGCCACGGAAATTCCTCACATAGATTTCAGGAGTTCGTAAGGATTCTAACGCTGGTTCCGGAGCAGCATGGGCCGTCTGAAAGAAGAGCCCCCCACAAGAAGAAGAAGAAGACGACAAGAAGAAGAAAAGGGAGCCTCATCGGATGTTTCGCACCCTGTAAAAAGGGAGGAGCGAAGCGCCTTGGCCCGCCCGGCGATCCCTGGTCACGCCGCGGCGGGCTTTTTTTGCCCCGGATCAGACCAGTTGCATCCAATGCCGGACAGGGGTCTCGGTCCCCGCGGCCAAGTGGGTCTGGCACCCAATGTTTGCTGTTGCGATGACCTGAGGCTCCCCGACCATCAGCGCTTCGAGCTTCCGCCTCCGCAGCTCACGTGAAAGCTCCGGCTGCGTTATCGAATAAGTCCCCGCCGACCCGCAGCACAGGTGGGCATCGGCCACCGGCGTCAGCTCGTAGCCCGCCGCCGTCAGGATCTTTTCCACAGCGCCGGTGATCCGCTGCCCATGCTGCAGCGTGCAGGGGCTCTGGAACGCCACTTTGCCGCGCGTCGGCTGCGGCCCGACGAACAGCTTGCCGATCTCGGGGGCGATGAC
>JAYUGN010000028.1:0-7626 GCA_043767605.1 Gammaproteobacteria bacterium | reverse complement strand
TCTCTAAAGGAGGTGATCCAGCCGCAGGTTCCCCTACGGCTACCTTGTTACGACTTCACCCCAGTCATCGGCCACACCGTGGACGGCGCCCTCCTTGCGGTTAGGCGACCGGCTTCTGGTGCAGCAGACTTCCATGGTGTGACGGGCGGTGTGTACAAGGCCCGGGAACGTATTCACCGCGGCAAGTGCTGATCCGCGATTACTAGCGATTCCGACTTCACGGAGTCGAGTTGCAGACTCCGATCCGGACTACGACCGACTTTCTGGGATTAGCTCCGTCTCGCGACTTGGCAACCCTCTGTATCGGCCATTGTAGTACGTGTGTAGCCCTGGGCATAAGGGCCATGATGACTTGACGTCATCCCCACCTTCGTCCGGTTTGTCACCGGCAGTCTCCTTAGAGTGCCCAACTAAATGCTGGCAACTAAGGACGAGGGTTGCGCTCGTTGCGGGACTTAACCCAACATCTCACGACACGAGCTGACGACAGCCATGCAGCACCTGTGTCTAGGTTCCCTTGCGGGCACTCCCGCATCTCTGCAGGATTCCTAGCATGTCAAGCCCAGGTAAGGTTCTTCGCGTTGCATCGAATTAAACCACATACTCCACCGCTTGTGCGGGCCCCCGTCAATTCCTTTGAGTTTCAACCTTGCGGCCGTACTCCCCAGGCGGGGAACTTAGCGCGTTAGCTTCGACACCGATTCGCAGAGCAAACCGACGTCAAGTTCCCATCGTTTACGGCGTGGACTACCAGGGTATCTAATCCTGTTTGCTACCCACGCTTTCGTGTCTCAGTGTCAGTTCAGGCCCAGGTGATTGCCTTCGCCATCGATGTTCCTCCCGATATCTACGCATTTCACCGCTACACCGGGAATTCCGTCACCCTCTACCGAACTCGAGCTGCCCAGTATCGACTGCAATTCCCAGGTTGAGCCCAGGGATTTCACAATCGACTTAGGTAGCCACCTACACACGCTTTACGCCCAGTAAATCCGATTAACGCTTGCACCCTCTGTATTACCGCGGCTGCTGGCACAGAGTTAGCCGGTGCTTATTCTTCCGGTACAGTCAAGGCCAGGCGTATTAGGTCTGGCTTTTTCGTCCCGGCTTAAAGGGCTTTACAACCCGAAGGCCTTCTTCACCCACGCGGCGTCGCTGGATCAGGCTTTCGCCCATTGTCCAATATTCCCCACTGCTGCCTCCCGTAGGAGTCCGGACCGTGTCTCAGTTCCGGTGTGGCTGATCGTCCTCTCAGACCAGCTACGGATCGTCGCCTTGGTGGGCCGTTACCCCGCCAACTAGCTAATCCGACATAGGCTCATCTCGGAGTGTGGGGCCTTACGGTCCCCCACTTTGGTCTTTCGACATCATGCGGTATTAATCCGGGTTTCCCCGGGCTATCCCCCGCTCTAAGGTAGATTCCTATGTATTGCTCACCCGTCCGCCGCTCGCCGGCACCCTTGCGGGCCCGCTGCCGCTCGACTTGCATGTGTTAAGCACGCCGCCAGCGTTCAATCTGAGCCAGGATCAAACTCTCCACTTAATTTAAAGGTAAAACTTTAAGTAGATCAGGCACCTGAACCCCCGAAAGGGTCTTCAGTGCCATCAGAGTTATCTTCAGAGCTCAATAAACTTAATTACTGGCCATGTTGATACTCCGTTAATGCATCGGCTTGCGCCGCGCATACGGGAGCACCCACACAAATCACTTGCAAAATTTTAAAGAACAGGCTGTCGGCCTAATGGCAGCTTCTTTTGGAAGGTCCCGGCGACAGCAGGGAGGCGCATTATAGGGATCGCTTTCAGGGTGTCAACACCTTTTTACAAATCAATCGGCTGGCCCAACCATTCCCCAAAGGCCCAGCCTTGTTACCCACATACTTATTCACACATTTTTGGCGATTTCCCCATGGAAATGGGCATTTATTGCCCATTAGGCCAAAGTCGACGCTCGGCCCCAAAAAGAAAGCACGGGTCCGGCCGGACCCGTGCTTTCCCGAGCTTTCGCGTGACTTCAGTCCTTGATGCGGATGTTGGTCTTGTTGTGCTCGAAGGTGGCCTCGCCGATCCCCTGCACCTTCTTGAGGTCCTCGGCGACCTGGAACGGCCCCTTTTCGGCGCGGTACTTCACGATGCGCTCCGCCTTCGACATGCCCACGCCGACAAGCTCCTTGGACAGGGTCTTGGCATCGGCCGTGTTGATGTTCACCGGGCCCGCGAACGCCAGCGTACTGGCGATGCCGAATCCGGCTGCGAGAAAGATGTTTTTCATGGTGATCTCCCTTCTTTTTGTTGTTGTTTTTTGGGTGCCCCCGAACTGCGGAGCGCTACCACCCTAAACCACGTTTTCCGAAAAACGCAAACTCGGCGGCGCGCGCCTAGAGCGTGACTTTCGCGAAGCGCCGCGGTCCCACCTGCAGCAGGTAGGTCGCGCCGGGCTTCAGCACCAGCGCGCGATCTTCCACCCGCTCCTGGTTCACGCGCACGGCGCGCTGCTGGATCTGGCGGTTGGCGTCGGAAGTCGACGCGCACAGGCCGGCTTCTTTCAGGGCTTTCGCAAGTCCCAGGCCTTCCGGTGGGCTGGCGAGCTTCACTTCAGGAATTTCATCCGGCAACTGGCCCTGGCTGAACTGGGCGATGAAGCCGGCCTTCGCCACCTCGCCCGCACCGCGGGCGTGGAAACGATCCACCAGTTCGATCGCCAGTTCCATTTTCACGTCGCGCGGATTGGCGCCCCCTGAGATGGATTGCTTCAGCGCGGCAATCTCGCCCAGCGGGCGGAACGACAGCAGTTCGTAGTAGCGCCACATCAGCGAATCCGACACCGACATGACCTTGCCGAACATGTCGCGCGCGGATTCGTTCACGCCGATGTAGTTGTTGAGCGACTTGCTCATCTTCTGCACGCCGTCGAGCCCCTCGAGGATCGGCACGGTCATGATCGCCTGCGGCCTTTGCCCGGCGCCCTGCTGCAGCGCGCGGCCGACCAGCAGGTTGAACTTCTGGTCGGTGCCGCCGAGCTCGACGTCCGACTGCAACGCGACCGAGTCGTAACCCTGCAGCAGCGGATACAGGAACTCGTGCACGGCGATGGGCTGGTTGTCCTTGTAGCGCTTGCTGAAGTCGTCGCGCTCGAGCATGCGCGCGACCGTGTATTGCGCCGCAAGGCGCACGATGCCTTCGGCGCCGAGCGCATTGAGCCATTTTGAATTGAACTCGACGCGCGTCTTCGCAGGATCGAGGATCTTGCTGACCTGCGCCTCGTAGGTCCTGGCGTTTTCCAGCACTTCCTCGCGCGTCAACGGCTTGCGCGTCTCGTTCTTGCCGGTCGGGTCGCCGATCATCCCGGTGAAATCGCCGATCAGGAAGATCACATCGTGCCCGCGCTCCTGGAACGCGCGCATGCGGTTGAGCAGCAGCGTGTGCCCGAGGTGCAGGTCGCGCGCGGTCGGGTCGAAACCCGCCTTGATCTTCAGGCGCACACCGCTGCGCTCTGCCTCGGTGAGGCGCTTGCGGAATTCGTCGCGCGGAATGACCTCGTCCGTTCCGCGCTCGATTTCGGCAAAAAGTTCAGCGTCGGTCATCGGGCGGCGAGGCAAGTTCATGAGGGCGGAGTTAATACCAAAAATCGCTTGCGCGCACAGGACTTTCATGTTCCTCTACGCGGGTCAAAAGCAGCAAAAAGTCAAACTAAATCAGATGCATCTGGATTATAGCCCTCCCGATCCTGTTGCCATCCCGGCTGCGCGCCGTTCATTCCTGGTCGCGGCGCTGGTGCTGATTTCCGTGGGCGGCTTCATGAGCAGCAACGCCAGCACCACGCACCCGACCGAAGCCCTGCCGCTGGGCCCGCTCGAAAACGCCGCCGAAATGGCGCTCAACGCCGACATCAAGGCGGGGACCGAATCTCCGCCGGTGCCGCCGGCCAGCGACTGGGTCACTGTCACGATCAAGAACGGCCAGACGCTGTCGAGGATTTTCGAGGAGCAAGGCCTGCCGGTGAATGACTGGGTGCAGATCCTCAAGCTCGGCGATGCGGGCAAGCACCTGAAGCTGCTGCACGCAGGCGACACGCTCCACCTGCGCAAGGGCCCGGAGGGCCTGCAGGAGCTGACCTACGCGCTCGACGAAGCGCGCACGCTGCAGGTCAGCCGCGCCGACACCGGCTTCGAGGCGATCACGCTCGCCGCCGAAATCGAACGCCGCCCGACCTACGCCATGGGCGCGGTGAATTCCTCGCTGTACGAATCCGGAATCGCGGCCGGGCTGCCGCAGGGCCTGATCATCGAGATGGCCGACATCTTCGGCTACGACATCGACTTCGCCAGCGACATCCGCGTCGGCGACCGCTTCACCGTGATCTACGAGGACCTGTACAAGGACGGCGCCAGGCTGCGCGCCGGCAACATCTTCGCCGCCGAGTTCGTAAACCAGGGCCACATCCTGCGCGCCGTGCGCTACGTGGACCCGCAGGGCAACGCGGCGTACTACGCGCCCGAGGGCCAGTCGCTGCGCAAGGCCTTCATCCGCACGCCGCTCGACATCTTCCGGATCAGCTCCCGCTTCTCCACGGCGCGCTTCCACCCGATCCTGAACCGCATCCGCGCGCACAAGGGCACCGACTACGCGGCGCCGACCGGCACGCCGGTCAAGGCCACCGGTGACGGGCGCATCTCGCTCATGGGCTGGAAGGGCGGCTACGGCCGGGTGATCCAGATCAGGCACGGCTCCTCGTACGAGACCGTGTATGGCCACCTGTCGGCGTTCCGCAGCGGCCTCTCCACCGGCAGCCGTGTGCAGCAGGGCCAGGTGATCGGCTACGTCGGCATGTCGGGCCTCGCCACCGGCCCGCACTTGCACTATGAATTCCACGTCAACGGCGTGCAGCGCGATCCGCAGAAGGTGATGTTGCCCCGCTCCTCGTCCCTGCCGCGTCAGAACCTCGAGAACTTCCGCGCCACGTCCACGCCGCTGCTGACCCAGCTCGACGCGCTGGACCGCTCGCAGGTCGCAAAAACCAACTGAACCGCGCCCGGCCAACGGCATGACAGAGCTCTATCTCGGGCTGATGTCCGGCACCAGCATGGACGGGGTGGACGCGGCCCTCTGCGAGTTCGCCGGCCAGCGCTTCGTGCGCGTGCGCGCCTTGCACACCCAGGACTACGACGCCTCCCTGCGCGGCGAACTGTTGCGCCTGCAGCGCGAGAAGCGACCGCTCACGCTGGAACGCTATGCCCAGCTCGACCACGCCGTCGCCGAGACCTTCGCCGAGGCCGCGATGGCCTTGCTCAAGCGCGCGCGCGTTTCTGCGCAGAAGATCCGCGCCGCCGGCTCGCACGGCCAGACCGTGTTCCACGACCCGCTGGGCGTGCAGTCCTCGCTGCAGCTCGGTGATCCTTCCCTGATCGCCGCACGCACCGGCCTCACGGTCGTTGCCGATTTCCGGCGCGCGGACATCGCCCACGGCGGCCAGGGCGCGCCGCTGGTCCCGGCGTTCCACCACGCGCTGCTGGCCAGCGCACGGGAGAAGCGCTGCATCGTCAACATTGGCGGCATCGCCAACATTACCGTGCTGTCGCGAGCCGCTTCCGGCGTGCGAGGCTTCGACACCGGGCCCGGAAACGGCCTGATGGACGAATGGTCCGAGGCCATTCGCGGCGAGCGCATGGATGGCGGCGGCCAGTGGGCTGCAAGCGGGCAGCTGATTCCGCAGTTGCTGGAGGCGCTGTCGGGCGATCCCTATTTTGGTGCGGCGCCGCCCAAGAGCACGGGCCGCGGCTACTTCAACCTGGAGTGGATGAAGCGCCTGTATCCCGGCCTCGACATCGCCCCGCGGGCCGACGTGCAGCGCACGCTCTGCGAACTCACCGCCCGCTCGATCGCCGACGCGATCGCGCGGCACGCCAGGGGCACCCAGCGCGTGCTGGCCTGCGGCGGCGGCGCGTTGAACACCTTCCTGCTCGAGCGGCTGCGCACGCTGGCGAAAGTGAAGGTGGAAAGCACTGCGGCGCTGGACCTGTCGCCGCTGGCGGTCGAAGCCGCGGCATTCGCCTGGCTGGCGATGCGGACCCTGAAAGGATTGCCGGGGAACCTGCCGGCGGTCACCGGCGCGAGGAAAGCCGCCGTGCTCGGCGGGATTTACAGGGCGTAGGCTGGGCAAGCGCAGCGAAGCCCAGCATTCCTGCTGGGCTTCCGCGGCTCCGCCGCGTTCAGCCCAGCCTACACCGAGAAGGAGTTGCCGCAGCCGCAGGTCGTGGCCGCGTTCGGGTTGCGGATCACGAACTGCGAACCCTGCACGTCTTCCTTGTAGTCGATCTCGGCGCCCTGCAGGTATTGCACGCTCATCGGATCCACCAGCAGCGTCACGCCGTTCTTGTCCACGCGCGTGTCGCCCTCTTCCTGGTTCTCGTCGAACGTGAAGCCGTACTGGAAGCCGGAGCAGCCGCCGCCGGTCACGAACACCCGCAGCTTGAGCGCCTGGTTTTCTTCCTCGTCGAGCAGCGAGCGCACCTTGCCGGCGGCCGCGTCGGTAAAGACGAGCGTCGGCGCGTCGGCTGCAGAAACGGGGGCCCCATCGTCCATGGCTGGATGTTACGCCTTGAAGCGGCCTTCGACCTTGATTTCCTCGACCATCGGCTCGTTCATCGGCTTCTGGTGGGTGAGCGCGGCGATCGCCTCGTCGCCCTCATGGACCATCTGGCCGTTGATCTTGGCGCCGCCGGTCATCTCGATGATCCCGTAGTAGACATTGCCGGTGACGCGCGCCTTGCTGCCCAGCGAGATGTGCTCGCTGGCGTGCACGTCGCCGGACACCTGACCATTGAGGACAATAGTGGGGGCGCGCACGTCGCCTTCAACCATGCCGGCCTCGCTGACCGACAGCGTCGCGTTCTTCTCGTTCAGGGCGAGCACCTTGCCCACGACCTTGCCGTCCACGTGCAGGCCGCCGGAGAACCGCACGTCGCCGTGGATCTCGGTCTGGCGCCCGATCAGCGTATCCACCGTCGAGGCGCCCGGCTTGTCGCCGTTGTTCCAGAAATTCTTTGCCATATCAGTTCTCGCAGATTTTGGGGGTCAGGCGCCCTGGATCTTGGACCACTCGTACTGGTCCTCGATTTTCGGCGCGCCGTTGTCGGGGATCACGTCCACGAGGGCCCGCGTGGGGCGGAAGCCTTCGGGGAGCCGGAATTCACCGCCAAACTCCTCGAAGTACTTGAACGAAAATACCAGATTCTTCTCCCCGCTGATCGTCAAATCCGACAGTCGGTGGGCCTGGGTCTGGCCTGCCGCGATGCCTTGCAGGGCGACCTCGATCCGGCCTGCAATGCGCCTGTCATGGCGCACCGACTGGATCAGCACCAGATCGAAGCGGAATACCCCGCTGGTCGCCGTCGGCGCGACCTTGAACTCGTACACGCGCACGCCAGCGCGCGAGGCATCGGGCGAGACGATGCCACGGTAGAACGCCACCTGCTCCTGCAGGTCGGAGACTTCTTCCTGCAGGCCCGTCAGCGAGGACTTCACACTGGCACAGGCTTGCTGGTCGATCTCCTGGGAACGCTGCAGGTAGACCACCTGGTCCTTGAGCTGATCCACCTGGCCGTGCGCATCGCGCAACTTGGTGGT
>JAYUGN010000027.1:0-7629 GCA_043767605.1 Gammaproteobacteria bacterium | reverse complement strand
CGCGCAGCGCCTCGAGCACGTGCGGCGGCAGGGTTTCGGCGAGACAGCAGGCGGAAGTCTTCAGGTCGGCGGAAGACTGCAGCACGCGGCCGTAGTAGTCCTGGACCGACTCGGTGATCTTCACTTTCGGGGTTTCGGGTTTTGCGTCATCCATGTTCGTTCAGCTCAGCAAAAGTGTGAGACGCATGCAGGATGCACCCAGAACCGCGGCGATGGGAAGCGTGATCAGCCATGCGGCGAAGATGCCGGCAATGGTCTTCCATTTCGCTTGTTTCGTCACGGCGCCGATGCCGAACAGCGCGCCGCAAGAAACGTGTGTCGTCGACAGCGGCAGGCCGAGCGGCGACGCCGCCAGGACCAGCGCCGAGGTGATCAGGTTGGCCGTGAGCCCCTGCCCCGGGTTCAGCGCAGTGATTTTCTTCGACATCGTTTCGGCCACGCGGCGTGCGCCGAGCAGGCCGCCGGCAGCGATGGCCAGGCCGACCGCGGGAAACGCCGCGGACTGGCCCATTACCGGCGCGGCCAGCAGCGTCAGCGCCACGATCTTGGGCGTGTCGTTGAGGCCGCGGGCAAAGCTCACCGCACCGGCCGAGAGAAAATGCAGCTTGTCAATCAGCGTCTGCGCCGACACTCCGACCAGACTGCCACCGTAACGCTCCTGGCAGACCTGCTGGCTTTCCACCACCACCTTGATGCCGGCGAAGGCGGCCGTGCCGTTGGCCTGCGGCACCCATTCGTTTTCGACGCAAACGCAGGTCTGGCGCGTAATGCCCAGGCGCTTGCGCGCAAAGCTGAAGGCCGGGTACAGCGTCATCGCCAGCGCGATCGACACCAGCGGCCCGACGCCCAGCGGCAGGAAGATCGACTTGCCGGCCTTGGCCCAGTTGACCACCGACTCGGGCGCGGCGAACGCGGCGCCGATCAGGCCACCGGCCAGCGCGTGCGTGGTCGAGATCGGCAGGCCCAGGCGCGTGGCGAGCAGCACGGTGGCCGCGCAGGCCGCGCACACGGCGACACCGAAGCCCGGCAGCGCCAGCGTCTGCGCCGAGACGAACTGCTTGCCGCTGAAAGCCGCGACCATTTGCGCAGTGAACCAGATCGCCGCAATGGAGCCGGCGGCCGTGGCGGCCGTGCCCCAGTTCAGCGCCTTCCTGTAGTCGGCGACACCGCTGCCGAACAGCGTGGCGACGCCCTTGAAGTTGTCATTGGCGCCGTTGGCATAGGCCAGCGCGGCCACGCAGCACAGCGCGACGATCAGCAACATTTACCTTTGCCCCGTTATCGTGAGGCGAGCAGCTTGCCATTGTGGCTGATGCTCACCGCATCCCTGCCCGCCCCCTACGGGGCAGCCCCCGCCATGGATGCAAATACCTCCCATCTGGATCTGCACCGACGGCGTGCATCCGGCGCGTGAATCCGCCCGTATCTGGCCTCAGAACCCGGACTAACCCCGGGGCGTAGCGGCACCGTTTTCCCCCATTTCCAGAGAGGAACCCATGAGCATTCGACACATCTTGTCTGCGGCCGTCCCGGCCGCGCTGTGCCTGCTGACCGCCACTGCGGTCCAGGCTTCGAGCCACCGAGAAGCCCCGTTCATCGCCGGCATGCCGAAGGTCGATGGCACCGACTTCTACATGTTCCGCAGCTATGAAGGCGTCGCAGCCGACGGCAGCGGCGGCCGCAGCGGCTTCGTCACCATGATCGCCAACTACCTGCCCCTGCAGGACGCGTACGGCGGCCCCAACTATTTCTCGCTCGATCCGGATGCGCTGTACGAAATCCACGTCGACAACACCGGTGACTCGGCCGAAGACCTCACTTTCCAGTTCCGCTTCACCAACACTTACGCCGGCACCACGGTCAATGGCGCCACCTCGGGCGCAGCCGTCAACAACGCCATCCCGCTGGTCAACGCCGCACCGACCACCGTCGGCTCGTCGGGCCTGACGGTCAACCAGGCTTATTCGGTCAAGCTGGTCCGCGGCAACCGCCGCACCGGCACCGTGTCAGCAGTCACCAACACGGCTGACGGCACCAGCACGTTCATCAAGCCGCAGGACTACATCGGCACCAAGTCGTTCCCGGACTACGCTGCCTACGCCGCCCAGTACAAGTACAACATCGCGATTCCGGGCTGCGCCACGGCCGGCAAGATGTTCGTCGGCCAGCGCCGTGAAGGCTTCGCCGTCAACCTCGGTCAGGTGTTCGACCTCGTCAACCTGAACCCGCTCGGCAGTCGCAACGCAGTCACCAACACGATCGGCGACAAGAACGTCACCTCGCTCGCGCTGGAACTGCCGATCAGCTGCCTCACGGCCAACAGCGACCCGGTCATCGGCGCGTGGACCACGGCGAGCAAGCGCCAGGCCCGCCTGCTGAACCCGAATCCCGTCGGCCCGGTGGCCACCGCCAATGGCAAGGGCCCGTCGAAGGAAGGCGGCGCCTGGTCCCAGGTGTCGCGCCTCGGCAGCCCGCTGGTGAACGAAGTCGTGATCGGCATCACCGACAAGGACAAGTTCAACGCCAGCCAGCCGAAGAACGACGTCGCCAACTTTGGTGCCTACGTCCTGTATCCGACGCTGCCCGTGCTGGTCAACGCGCTGTTCAGCGTGCCGGTCCCGGCCACGCCGCGCAATGACCTGCTGGCCGCCTTCGTCACGGGCGTCACCACGGGTGCGGGCGACACGCCGGCGAACTTCAAGTTCACCGCGCCGGCAACGCTCACCGTACCGGGCGAGATGCTGCGCCTGAACACGGCGATTGCGCCGGCCCAGCCCGCCAGCCAGAGCGACCTCGGCTTCCTGGCCTGCGACCTCGCCGGCTTCCCGAACGGCCGCCGCCCGGTTGACGACGTCGTCGACATCGCGCTGACCGTTGCCGAGGGTGCGCTGACCGGCACCAACGGCCTGCAGACCTGCAGCCTTTCCGGCGGGCCGCACGTGGTCAACCCGGGTGCGGTCGTAAACGACGGCGTCGAGCCGCTTGCGGCCGACTACGACACTTCCTTCCCGTACCTGCAGACGCCCGTGCCGGGCGCGATGTAAGGAGCTGCCATGAAACTTCGCACGCTCAGCCTCGTTGCCGCCGGCGCCCTGCTGCTGGCGGCCTGCAACGAGGACGATTCGCCGGTCGCCGACAACAGCACGACGGGCGTGGTGGCCTCGCAGATCGCGAGCAACACGACCGACACGGCGCTGCCGATCGACCTCAACACGCTGGTGATTTCGGACGCGGACACGGACGAGATTTCCTCCCCGTCGCCCGTGATGTAGTGAACCGCGTCCGTTCCGGCCCCCGCCTCGTGCGGGGGCTTTTTTTATGGAGCAGCTGCCTGCTGGCCTTGCCGGCGGCAGCCGCGCCTTATCTGCCGTCCGACGACGCGCAGGTCCTCGAACCCTTGCCCGCCGGCGTTCCGGCCGCGCGCGCGCGCCTGGCAGTGCCGCGCGAACCGCTGGCCGCCGCGGCACTGGCACGCGACTACATCGAGCGCTCGCGCCGCGACGGCGATCCTCGCTTCCTCGGCTACGCCGAAGGCGTGCTGAAGCCGTGGTGGAACGAACCTGCACCGCCGGCGCCGGTACTGCTGCTGCGCGCCACGCTGCTGCAGGCGCGGCATCGCTTCACCGATTCACTGCGCGATCTCGATGCGCTGCTGGTCGCGGATCCGCACAACGCGCAGGCGCTGTTGACGCGCGCGACCGTGCTGCGCGTGCGGGGACGCTACGGCGAGGCCGAGCAGTCCTGCGCGGGCCTCGACGGCGTGGCCAGCGCCTTCGTGACCGACTTGTGCGTGGCCTCGGTGCGCAGCCTGCACGGCGCGCTGCCGGAAATGGCGACGGCGCTGGATGAGATGGCGCAGGACGCCGCGCGGGAAAGCCCCGCCGTGCGCAACTGGTATCGCGCCGAGCGCGCCGACATGGCCGAGCGCCTCGGCCAGGATGCGCAGGCGCTCAAGGTCTACCGGGCCGCGCTCGCGGAGGACGGCGACGATCCGCTGCTGCGGGCCGCCGCCGCCGACTTGTTGCTGCGCATGAAGCAGCCAGGGGAGGCGCTCACGCTCACCGGCACGGCGCCGCTGGCCGACGTGCTGCGGCTGCGAACCGTGCTCGCGCAGCGCGCACTCGGGAAAAAAGATGCCGCGCTCGAAGCGGCGCTGGCCGACTCCTATGCCGCCTCGCGCCGTCGCGGCGAAGACGTGCACCTGCGCGAGGAAGCGCGCTTTACGCTCGAGGTGCTGGGCGATGCCGCGCGCGCACTTGCACTGGCGCAGGACAACTGGGCCGTGCAGCGCGAGCCGGCCGACGCGCTGCTGCTGCAAACCACCGCCCGCGCCGCGGGCAAGCCCGAAGCCGCTGCACCGGTCGCGGCATTCCAGAAGGACACTGGCTTGCAGGACGCGAGGCTCGCGCGATGAAGCCTGCCCGCCCCGCGTACGCTGGCGCGCGCCTCCTCGCTCGAATCCTGGCCGCCGCGCTGCTGCTCGCCGCCGGCGCCGCGCAGGCGCACCGCCCCAGCGATGCTTTCCTCACGCTCGAAATCACCGGCGCGCAGCTGCACGGCCAGTGGGAAATCGCGCTGCGCGACCTCGATGTGGTCGTCGCCATCGATGCCGATGGCGACCGTTCGCTGACCTGGGGTGAGCTGAAAGCCGGGCGCGCCGCAATCGATGAGGCACTCTCCGGCGCGCTGAAGATCGAGGCCGGTGGCCACGCATGTGCGCTGCGCACGACCGAGCTGATGGTCAACGACCGGGTCGAGGGCCGCTTCGCCTGGATCGGGCTGGCGGGCGAATGTCCGGCGGCGCCGGAGGCATTGACGCTCGAATACTCGCTGCTGTTCGACGTGGACCCGACGCACCGCGGCATCCTGGTGCTGAACGCGGCCGGCGCCGCGCACACCGCGGCCCATACAGCAGTGTTCGAGCCGGGCACGCGGAAAATCACGCTGCAACTGGCCGCGCCTTCCCGCTGGCGGGCGTTCACCGATTACCTGCGCGAAGGCATCCATCACATCCTGATCGGCGCGGACCACATCCTGTTCCTGCTCTCCTTGCTGCTGCCCTGCGTGCTGATCCGCAGCGCGGGCCGCTGGCGTGGCGCGGAGCGGCTGGCGCCCGCGCTCGGCGACGTCGTGGCCGTGGTCACGGCGTTCACGGCTGCGCACTCGATCACGCTGACGCTCGCGGCGCTCGGGGTGCTGCGCCTGCCGACCTCGTTGACCGAATCGGCGATTGCGCTGTCGGTGGTCCTCGCCGCGCTCAACAATGTCTGGCCGGTGGTCACGCGCGGCCGCTGGGCGGTGGCCTTCGCCTTCGGCCTCGTGCACGGCTTCGGGTTTGCCTCGGTGCTCGGCGAGCTCGGCCTGCCGGCCGGCGCGCGCCTGCTGGCGCTGGTGGCATTCAACCTCGGCGTGGAAATCGGCCAGCTGACGATCGTCGCAATCACGCTGCCGATGGCCTGGGTGCTGCGCAACAGCGCGTTCTATCGCCGCGTCGTGTTCACCGCCGGCTCGCTGGTCATCGCCGCCGTCGCCGCGTGGTGGTTCGCGCAGCGCAGCGGGCTGCTATAGCACCAGCTTGTCGAGGTGGTTGTTCATCTGCACCGCGTGCACCAGCGTGATGCCGGCCTTCATCACCGCGGCGACGTGCACGGCTTCCATCATTTGCGCGGGGTTGGCGCCGGCCTCGAGACAGGCGGTGGTGTAGGCGTCGATGCAGTACGGGCATTTCTCCGAGTGCGCCACGGCCAGCGCGATCAGCGCCTTCTCGCGCTTGCTGAGCGCGCCGTCCTGGCCGGTCACCGCGCCGTAGTACTTGAAGAACAGGTCGGCGTGATCCTTGCCGTGCTTGCCGATGTCGCCGAATTTCTTCAGATCTTCGATTTCGTAGTGGCTGGTCATGTGCGCTCCAAAGGTCTTCGGGGCTTTTTTGCCGACCGGATGGATAGTGCCTGATCCATTCTCCGGGTACGCGCGTATATCGCCCATGAGCCCCCGACACCTCAGATTCCGCTTCCCGCTCCCGCTGGCCCTGCTGCACCTGCTGCTGCTGGGGTTGCTGGGCGCCTGCAGCCAGCACTACGGCCGGCCGCAGGCGCCGCCGCCCGCGCCGGTGGCAAGCCGCTACTCGCTGATGCGCGACATCGCCTTCACGCCCATCGGCTGGCCGCAGCAGCTCTGGCTGGACGTCTATCGCCCGGACGGCGCGGGCCCGTTTCCCAGCGTGCTGCTGATCCACGGCGGCGCGTGGAAGCGCGGCGGCCGCGACCAGGTGGAGAGCCTGGCCGAGCGCCTGGCCGCGCGCGGTTACCTTGTGGTCAATACGACCTATCGTCTCGTGCCGCAGTACGTGTGGCCCGCGCAGCTCGAGGACGTGCAGCAGGCGCTGCGCTGGATGGCCTCGCCCGAAGGCGCCGCCCATGGCATCGACGCGGCGCGCATCGGCACCTTCGGCTACTCGGCCGGCGGTCACCTCGCCGCGCTGGTCGCCTCGGTGCAGGACGACCCCGCCTTCGACAAGGACCCCGTGCGCGTGAAGGCCGTCGTGGCCGGCGGCACGCCCAGCGACCTGCCGGTGTTCAAGGACGGCAAGCTGGTGCCGGCCCTCATCGGCGCGCCTTACGCGGATAAGCCGCAGGCCTACGTGGACGCCTCGCCCATCGCCCACGTCAGCGCGGGCGATCCGCCGGTGTTCATCTATCACGCGGGCCTCGACCGGCTGGTCCCCATGGAACAGGCCGAGCGCTACAAGGCCGCCCTTGACGCCGCCGGCATCCCCAACGAACTGTTCATTGAACGCGGCCGCGAGCACATCACCGGCTTCTTCTTCGACGGTGCCGCGGTGGACGCGGCGCTGGAGTTCCTCGACCGCCACCTAAGGCAGCCCGAAGGCCGGTAAAATGAGCGATGGCCTCCACCGTCGCCCCCGCCCGCCCCCGCAGCAAGAAAGCCGCCCCCAAGGTCGGCTTCGTCTCGCTCGGCTGCCCGAAGGCGCTGGTGGATTCCGAGCGCATCCTCACGCAACTGCGCGCGGAGGGCTATGAAACCAGCCCGTCCTATGAGAAGGCCGACGTGGTGCTGGTGAACACCTGCGGTTTCATCGACTCCGCAGTCGAGGAATCACTGGAAGCGATCGGCGACGCGATGGCCGCCAACGGCAAGGTCATCGTCACCGGCTGCCTGGGCAAGGGCCCGAAGAGCCACGTGATCCGCGAGAGGTTCCCGGGCGTCCTCTCGATCACCGGCCCGCAGGATTACGCCGGCGTGATGGCCGCGGTGCACACGGCGCTGCCGCCGATGCACGACCCGTTCATGGACTTGCTGCCGCCCCGCCGGCGCGATAGCGCCGGCTCAGACGATATCGGCATCAAACTCACGCCGCGCCACTACGCGTACCTGAAGATCGCCGAGGGCTGCAATCACAAGTGCAGTTTCTGCATCATTCCCTCGATGCGCGGCAAGCTCGACAGCCGGCCGATCGACCAGGTGCTCATCGAGGCCGAAAAACTGGTGAAGGCCGGCGTGCAGGAACTGCTGGTCATCTCGCAGGACACCAGCGCCTACGGCGCCGACCTGCGATACGCGCCGGCGAAGTGGCGCGGCACCGAATACCAGACGCGCTTCCTGGACCTC
>JAYUGN010000026.1:0-19252 GCA_043767605.1 Gammaproteobacteria bacterium | reverse complement strand
GCGAGTCCTGAAAGCGGGCGTACACGACATAGCCGACGAAGATGGCCGCCAGCGCGATGCCGAAGGCGTAGACCACCGGCAGCATGCGCGTGGCCATGAATGTGTTGAACTGCAGGTCGAACAGGTCGCGCAGGAACTCGCGCAGCAGCTGGCCCCAGCGGGGGTTTGCGTCGGCGGCACCGTTCGGATCGCTCATACGTTTATATTAGCCCGAGGGGAGGGAACTCGATGAGCTGGGGCGACATCGTCGCGGACGTGCAGAAGAACTGGATGCTCTACGCGTCCATGCCGGTGGTGGCCGCGATCATCGGCTACGTCACCAAGATCGTCGCGATCAAGATGATGTTCGAGCCGATCGACTTCGTGGGCCCGAAGCCCCCGTACCTCGGCTGGCAGGGCATCGTGCCGCGCAACGCCGAGCGCATGGCCACGATCGCCTGCGACACCATGACCCAGCGCCTGCTCTCGCCTCGCGACGTGTTCGGCAAGCTCGACCCGCATCGCGTCGCGCGCGAGATCGAGAAGCCCATGCTCGAGGCGGTCGAGGACATCACGCGCGAAGTCGCCCAGCAGTACCAGCCAGGCCTGTGGCAGCGCATGCCCGAGCGGCTGCGCGAGGGCATCGTCAACCGCATCAAGGCGGAGTCGCCCGGCATCGTGCGCAAGATCATGCAGGACCTTCAGCGCAACATTGATTCCTTCTTCGACCTGAAGGAGATGGTCATCGGCGCGCTGATGAAGGACCGGCGCCTGCTGAACCGCATCTTCCAGGAAGCGGGCCACAAGGAATTCGATTTCATCCGCAACTCCGGCCTGTATTTCGGCTTCATCATCGGCTGCGTGCAGGCGCTGACCTGGGCGGCGACGCACAACGCCTGGGTCATGCCGCTGTTCGGCGGCTTCACCGGCTGGTTCACCGACTGGCTGGCGCTGAAGATGATCTTCAACCCGAAGGAGCCGACGAAATACCTCGGCTTGTTCGTGTGGCAGGGCCTGTTCCTGAAGCGGCGCAAGGAAGTCGCCGCCGACTACGGCGCACTGATCGCAAGCGAAGTGATCACGCCCGACGCCGTGCTGAACGCGGTGCTGCGCGGGCCGGCGTCGGACAAGCTCTACGAACTGGTCGTGAAGCACGTGAAGGATGCGGTCGACGCGCAGTCCGGCATGGCGCGGCCGCTGGTCGAGTTCGCGCTCGGCAGCGCGCGCTACAAGGAGATGAAGGAGCAGGTGGCGCACCGCATCGTGCAGCGCCTGCCCGAGACGATGAAGCACATCGAGGCCTACGCCGAGGACGCGATGGACCTCAAGAACACGCTGGTCAGCAAGATGCAGGAGCTCACCGCCGAGGAATTCGAGGCGCTCCTGCGGCCCGCGTTCCAGCAGGACGAGTGGATCCTGATCGCCGTCGGCGCGGCACTGGGCTTCCTGGTCGGCGAGATGCAGGTGTTCGTGATGCTGCACGTGGGGCACTGAGCCCCGGCGCTACGCCTTCGGCGTCTGCGGCTTCTGCATCTGCTCCAGCAAGAGCGACAGCCGGTCGCCGAGGTGCTTGTTGGCGGCGATCTCCATCGCCCGCGCCACTTCCGAGTTCACGGCCATCTCCACCAGCGGGCGGAAGCGCCAGACGATGTCCGCGAGCTCCGGCATCTTGTCGGCCGGCGGAAGGCCCGGGCCGTAGCGGTCGAACACGTGTTTTTCAACGAGGCGCACCATTGCCTCGGACGCCTGCTCGACGTTCGCGCGCAACTGCTTCACGACCGCCAGCAGGTCATCGAGCGGGATCCCGGCCTTCACGAGCTGCGAGCCCGCCTGCAGAAGGCGCGGGGAGGGCGCGCGGAAGCGCGTGCCGTCCATCTGCAGGATGCCCATCTCGACCGCCCGCGCGAGCCACACCGGGTTGAAGGTGTTGCCGAACATCTTCGAGATTTCCAGTAGCGAATAGGTCTGCGGGACCTCGTCGGTCCAGGGGCTCGTGACCGCGTGCTCCAGGCCCATGAGCTTGGCGATGTCGTGGCCGCTTTCCAGCGCCGTGAACAGCTCGCCGATGCTGGCCAGCGTGTACCCGCGCTCCAGCAGGTCGCCGATGATCCGCAGGCGCGCCAGGTGCGTTTCGGTGTAGACGCCGGCGCGGCCGCGCCGTTCGGGCGGCTCCAGCAAGCCGCGGTCCTGGTAGGCGCGCACATTGCGCACCGTGGTTTTGCCCGCTCGGGCCAGCTCGTCCACCGTGAATTCCTTGGCCTGAGACTTCGCCAAGGGCTCTGCGGGAACCTCGTATTTCGCGGAAGTCTCCATAACTGATTGAAATATATACCTGTTTACTGCCAGCGTAAACTGTTACAGTATGTAATGTAACTGTTACACCAACGCAAGTACTGCTCAGAGGGAGTTACCGATGCTTAAGAACACCATGCAGCCCGTCCGGCGCGATCTCGACTTCAAGCTCCCCGCCAACCGCATCAACGACTGGCACTACCGGGGGGTGCACACCAGCACCTTCTTCAACACCATGTCGCTGTTCTTCCCGGTGGGCGAGCGCTTCTTCATCCACTCGGTGCGCCACTATCGCGACCGGATCAAGGACCCCGAACTGCAGAAGGCCGTGGCCGGCTTCATCGGCCAGGAAGCCATGCACGGGCGCGAGCACGAGGAATACAACGAGCACGCCGCTGCGGCGGGCCTGCCGGTGCTGGAGATTGAAAAGTCCGTCGGCAAGCTGCTGGAGTGGACCCAGAAGCACAACCGCCCGGCGGAGCAGCTCGCGGCCACGGTTGCGCTCGAGCACCTGACCTCGATCCTCGCCGACATCGTGCTGCGCGAGCCGCGTGTCCTCGGCGATTCCGAGGCGCACTATCGCGACCTGTGGACCTGGCACGCGCTCGAGGAAACCGAGCACAAGGCCGTGGCGTTCGACGTCTACGTGCAGGTCATGGGCAAGCACCCGCTGCGCTACTTCCTGCGCACCGGCGCCTTCGTCGTCGCGAACGTGATTTTCTGGACCCTGCTCAGCCGCTATTACTGGCGCAACCTTGCGGCGCAGGGCCAGCAGTGGAACCTCCGCGGCTGGCTCACGGCGCTCAGCCACCAGTGGGGCAGCGTCGGTGTATTCCGCCGCGTGATCCCGGCGTGGTTCTCGTACTTCAAGCCGGGTTTCCACCCGTGGGACCACGACAACCGCGCCGAGCTCGCGCGCTTGAACGAGCTCAACCGCCGCTACGCCGCGCCGCTGGCCTCCGCCGCCTGAAAGGAATCCTCCATGAGCCCCACCACGCTGCCTGCGCAGCGCGTCGAGGTATTGATCGTCGGCGCCGGCTTTGCCGGCCTCGGCATGGCAATCAAGCTGAAAAAGGCCGGCATCGATTCCTTCCTCGTGCTCGAGAAGGAATCCGGCCTCGGCGGCACCTGGCTCGTCAACAGCTACCCCGGCTGCGCCTGCGACGTGCAGTCGCACCTGTACTCGTATTCCTTCGAGCTGAACCCGCTGTGGTCGCGCATGTTCGCGACCCAGCCGGAAATCCTGGCCTACCTTGAGCATTGCGCGCGCGAGTACGGGCTCGAGAAGCACCTGCAGTTCGACACCGCGCTGGACGGCGCGGAATGGGACGAAGGGCAGGGCCTCTGGAAAGTGCGCGCGGCGGACGGCCGCCGCTACGAGGCGAACGTGCTGGTGTCTGCCATCGGCGGGCTGTCGCGCCCCTCGGTGCCGGAGATCCCCGGCCTCGAGAACTTCAAGGGCAAGACCTTCCACTCGCAGCAGTGGGACCACGGCTACGATCTGAAAGGCAAGCGCGTGGCGGTGATCGGCACCGGCGCCTCGGCGATCCAGTTCGTTCCGCAGATCGCGCCCGACGTGGCGCAGCTCGACCTGTACCAGCGCACGCCGCCGTGGATCCTGCCCAAGCCGGATCGCGAAATCGGCCGCTGGGAAAAACTCATGTACAAGACCGTGCCAGCGGCGCAGAAGGCGTTCCGCAACGCGATCTACTGGCAGCTCGAGGCGCGCGCGCTTGGCTTCACCGTGAACCCGCGGCTCATGAAGATGCCGCAGCGCTGGGCGAAGGCGCACATCCGCCGCCAGATCGCCGAGCCCGGGCTGCGCGCCAAGGTCACGCCGGATTACCAGATCGGCTGCAAGCGCATCCTCATCTCCGACGACTACTACCCGGCGCTCACGCGCGCCAACGTGGATGTGCTGACGAGCGGCATCGAGCGCATCACCGCCACCGGCGTGGTGAGCAACGGTGTCGAGCGCCCGGTGGACGCGATCGTGTTCGGCACCGGCTTCAACGTGGTGGATTCGCTGGGCAAGAGCCAGATCCGCGGTCGCAACGGCGTGGAACTGCGCGAAGCCTGGCGGGAGTTGCCGCAGGCCTACCTCGGCACCGCGGTCGCCGGCTTCCCGAACCTGTTCCTGCTGGTCGGCCCGAACACCGGCCTGGGCCACAACTCGATCATCTACATGATCGAGGCGCAGGTCGGCTACATCCTCAAGGCGCTGAAGCTCATGCGCCGCGGCAAAGTGAAGTCGCTGACCGTGCGCGAGAGCGTGATGGCGAAGTTCAACGAGAAAGTGCAGGGCGCGCACAAGCGCAACGTCTGGAGCTCGGGCTGCAAGAGCTGGTATCTCGACGCCAAGGGCCGCAACTTCTCGCTGTGGCCGGGGTTCACCTGGAAATTCCGCAGGCTGACCGCGCGCTTCCGCGCCGAGGATTACGCGGCCGTAAGCTGAGTGACCGCGAGGTGGCATCCATATTCAAATCGGGCTCGCAGCCTTGAACTTGAGCTTGCGAGCCGCCTCAATGAGACGACGATCCAGCGTATAGAGGCACGCCGCGTCTTCGTTTTGGGCAATTGCCAGGTGGAGCGCATCACCGGCGCGCAGGCCCAGCGCGTGATGTCCGAGGTGTCCAGTTGCCCTGCCGTAATCGCCGCGCGTCGGCGTGAAGACTTTCAAGCTGTCCGCGGCAAGTTTGGCCATCAGAGCACAGGCCTCGTGCGCCCGGTCTGCCTTGAGGCCTTTGTCTCGAACCTTGATTCCCATCGCGCTGGCAAACTCCGTCAGCGTCCAATCGCTGATCGCCAACGTTTCCCCAGCCTGCTTGTCGAACCATGCACGCATTGAACCTGACTCGGGTTCCGGCACGAATAGCGGAACCAGGACACTGGTATCGAGATAAAGCATCAGAGCGATTCGTCGCGCATGCGCCGGATCAGATCTGCGCTGCGCTCCTTCGTCGGCTTCAGGCTTGCACGGAAAGCGTCAATCGCATCCAGCCGCAGCGGATTCTTGACCCGTTCAACACCCGACAACCGCGCAACGGGCGCGCCGCGACGAGTGATGAGCACGTCGTGCCCCGACTCCACCTTCGCGAGGATCTCGCTGAAATGGGCCTTGGCCTGCACTACCGATACCTTGTTCAGGGCCGACTCCATATGGTCATTTAGGTGACCATATTAGCATGGCTCACCGCGAGCGCGCCGTAGTGGCGAGCCTGGCCCAGAAGCCGTGCCAGTGTCCGTTGTCATGGCATCAGTTCTTTCACCGGCCCCAGCCCCGCCCGCAAACCTTCGTTGTCGGCCACCGCGCCGATGGTTTTCAGCACGTCGCGGTCGAGTCGCTTCAGTGCGCCCGCCGCCTGCTGCTGAATCTCGACGCCGGAGTCGGCAAGGATCCGCAGCGCGGCCGGCCATAGGCCGGCCTGCGTCGTGACCTGCGCCCAGTTCGCCAGCATCTTCGGGTCCATGCCCTCGAGCAGGGCGGCGAAGGCCTGGCGACCCTCGGCGCTGACGTTGACCATCACCGCCGCGACCACGTCGGCGGCGTTTTCGCGTTGCGCCGCGGCGATCAACGAGGTCAGCGCCTGGGCACCCAGCGCCACCGCGAGATCGCCGAGCTTGCCCTGCATGCGCGGTGGCAGCTGGCTCATCATCGCCAGCCCCGCGGCCTGCATGTGCGGCGTGCCGCACGAGACGGCCTTGACGATGCCGCGCAGGCGGTCGGTCGAGACCAGGCTGATCAGCTCGGCCAGGCGCTCGCGGCGCTCGACGAAGAAGCCGATGCGCACCAGCGCGTCATCGGTCAGCTCCTTCATGACGGCCTTGATGGCCTCGTCGGTCAGCACGTCCACAAAGCGGCCCATGGTCACGTACTCGCGCCGCTCCAGCAGCACGCGCGCCACGTCCACAGTGATCTTCACGGGAATCTTGTCGAGCAGCTCGGCGGCGCTGCGCGGGTCGAGCTGCACGGTCACGTCGGCCAGGAACTTCACGTGCAGCTTGCTGGCGACATCCACGGCCTTGTCCGGCGCCATCAGGCCGGCGACGCGCGCTGACAGCATCGGCCCGAACACCATCTCGCTAATCTTGGCGACCAGCGAGGCGGGCAACAGCCTGGCCGCGTCGGCGAGGCGCTGCAGGGCGCCGCGGTATTCGTCGAACAGCGCGGCCGAGACGCATTCCTGCAGCGTGCGCACGCCGAGCGGACCGAGCGGGGCGAGGAAGGCCACCGCCTTTTCTTCGGTTACCAGCACCCGCGAGAGCTTGACGAGCTCGGCTCGTGTGAGGAGTTCGCTCATCAGGTGAAAAGCTTGAGCAGGGGCTTGCGCAGCAGGGCAGGCACGAATCTCAAGGCGTGCTCCTGCGCCTTGACCAGCGCCTCGGCCTGGTGGCGTCGCGCGGCCTTCAGCAGGTCGGCCAGTTTCTGCGCGTCGGCGTCGGAAAGCTTCGCGAGCAGCGGCTGCGCGGGAGCCCCGAGCCGGCGCGTGAGCTCGGTGCGGGCGTCCTCGGCCACTAGGCCGTCCCTTTTCCGTCGACCGGCGTCAGGTCCTGCGCCTTGTGCTTGAGCTCTTCCTTCGAGAGAAAGTGTGCGAGGGCCGGCAGCACGATGATGGCGCCGAGCATGTTCGTGAAGAAACCGAAGAACAGCAGCACGCCCATGTCGCGCTGGAACTGCAGGTTGCTGAGCAGCCAGAGCGCCACGCCCGACGCCATGCCGATGCCGGTGAAGAGCGTGGCCTTTCCGGTGGATCGCATCTTCTGGTAGTAGGCGTCCTCCAGCGTCAGGCCGCGCCGCAAGCCGTCCGAGACCACGGCATAGCTGTAGATGCCGTAGTCCACGCCGACGCCGCAGGCGAAGGCCAGCACGGGCAGCGTCGCCACTTTCTGGCCGATGCCGAGCCATTCCATCACCGGATAGCCGAGCAGGGTGACGGTGGCGAGCGGCAGGATCACGCACAGCACACCGGAGACGGTGCGGAACGACAGCCACAGGAACACGATGATGGCGCCGTAGACGTAGGCGATCAGCGGCAGCTCCTGGCGCTCGACGTCCTCGTTGGTCGCAGCCATCACGCCGACGTTGCCCGACGCAAGGCGGAAAGTCACACACTTCTCCGTCTTGGGTTCGCCGGCTTTCACCGGTTCCTTGCATTTCATGCCGTTCATCTCGGCCTGGTACTTCTTCACGGCCTCCACCAGCGCCTTGATCGTCCCGGACTTGTGGTCCACGGTGAATACGAACAGCGCGAGCGCATTGGCGTTGTCGTTGTACAGGCCCGAGGTGGTGGGCACGACCGACACGGACTGCGACATCGCCTGGCTGGCGCGCGGCAGCACTTCGGCATTCAGGCGGCCCTCGCTGAGGCCCGCGAACGCGAGCTTGGCGAGGTCGAGCAGCGAGAGCACATCGCGCACGCCCGGCTGGTTCAGCATGTACCAGTTGAAGCGGTCGACCTCGCGCATCGCCTCGTAGTTGATCGTCGAGTCGTCGAAGGTCTCGGCGATGATCTTCAGCTGGTCCACACCGAGCGTGAAGTGCTCGGCGATGGCGCGCGCGTCGCGGTTGAAGCGCGAGTCGGGGCGCAGCTCCGGCACGCCGGGCGTGGTGTCGCCGATCTGCACGTGGTGGTAGCGCGAGGCGCCGAAGGCGGCCAGCGCGAACATGATCGTGACCACCACCGTCGCGGGACCGCGGCGGCAGATCACGGCCATCTTGCGGAACACCTTGTCACCGAGCGCCTCGCGCTTGGCGGAGGCCTTCTTGAAGCCCTCGGGGTTCGGCAGCTTCAGGTACGACAGCACGGCCGGCAGCAGGATCTTGTTGACCATGATCACGCCGGCCATGCCGAACGCGGCGTTGACGCTCATCTCGCGGATCACGTCGATGTTGATGAGATAAATCGTCGAGAAGCCGACGACGTTGGTGACCAGCGCGATGATGCCGGGGATGAAGAGGGCGCGGAAGGTCTGCCGCGAGGAGTCGTAGCTCGTCGCATTGTTGGTCGTGATCTCGTGCGCCCAGGAGTTCACGTACTGCACGGCGTGGCTCACGGACACCGACATGATCAGGAACGGCACCAGCATCGAGAACGGGTCGAGGCCGAAGCCGATCACGTGCAGCAGGCCCATTTCCCAGATGCAGGCGACCAGCGACGTGGAAATGACCAGCAGCGCCAGCGGCAGCGAGCCGATGTAGATCCACAGCAGGGCGCCCATCAAGAACAGCGCCAGCACGAAGAAGCCCGCGACCTCGATGGTCGCCTTGGTCATATCGTCCACGACTTTCGCGAAGCCGATGATCTCGACCTCGACCTCGTCGTTCTCGAACTTGGCGCGGATCGCCTCGAGCTTGTCGCCGACGGCCACGTAGTCGAGCGGCTCGTTGCTGACCGGATCCTTGTCGAGCAGCTCTGCCACGACCATCGCGCTGGTGGCGTCTTCCGATATCAGGCGGCCGATGACGTTGGCCTTGGCGACGTTGGTGCGCACGCGGGCCAGCATTTCGGGCGTGGGCGGCGACATGTAGTCGCGCGGCACGACCGTTTCACCCGCGAGGCCGCCCTCGATGACTTCCACGTAAAGGATATTTGGCGTGAAGATCGAGCTGACGCGTGCGCGGTCCACGCCGGGGATGAAGAACACCTCGTCGGTAAGCTGGCGCAGCGTCTCGAGCGTCTGCGGCGTGTACAGGTCGCCCTTCTTCGCATGCAGCGAGACCAGCACCGTGTTGGCGCCGCCGAAATCCTTGTAGTACTGCAGGAAGGTCTGCATGTACGGATGGGCCTGCGGCACCATCTTCAGCCAGCTGGCCTGCGGCTTGAGCTGGGAGGCCTGCCAGGCGAAGAACACGGTCAGCAGCGCCAGGATGCTGAGCGTCACGGCGCGCCTGCCGTAGATGATCGGCTCGACGAGACGCAGCAGCGTGCGGGTGAAATTGGTTTCCTTCATCGGCGCGGCCATCAGAATTCTCCCAGGTCGATGGGGCCGCGGCGCCCGACGGCCAGCCAGTGGCCATTGCGGAAAGTGACATCGGCCAGGGTGTCGCCGTTGGGCGGCCGCGGCGTGGTGGCGGCGGTCGAGGCCGCATCGAGCTTCACGACCGTGCCGTTCACGCCCACGAGCACGACGGCGGCGTCACTGCGCGCGGCGCCGAACAGGGACTCGGTGGTCGGCGTGGCGACGACGCGCCAGCCGAGCTTCGCGAGCTTGGCCGTGTCCTCGACCGTCTCGCGCGTGTAGGGGTCGTAGCCGTCCACTTTCAGCACCGGGCACTTGGCGATGTCGTCGGCCACGTAGATGTGGCCGCGCAGTCCGTACACCAGCGCACCGCTTGCGCCCTGCGGCAGCACGCCGAAGAACGAGCCGGTGTAGGGCGTGTCGAGCAGATCCCAGTTCGCGCCGCCGTCCTTCGAGCGCATCAGCAGGCCCTTCTCGCCGGCGACCAGCAGGCTGCCGTCGCCGAGACGCGTGATGGCGTTGAAGTGCTGGCCGAGGCCGCCGATGGGGAAGTCGCGCGGCGTCCACGTCGCGCCGCCGTCGGCGGAGTCGAGGTAAGTGCCGTAGCCGCCGATCGCGACGAGGTGCTGCTCGTCGAGGAAGGCGATGTCGTACAGCGGCCGGCTGGTCGAGTCGAAATGTACGGCGGCCCAGGTCGCGCCGCCGTCGTGCGTGGCGATGATCGTCGCGTCGTGGCCGACCGCGAAGCCGGTCTTCTCGTCGCGGAAGCGGACGCGATTCAGCATCACGTCCACGGGCGTGGCGACCTGCGTCCACTCGCGGCCGTCGCTCGACAGCAGCACGTGGCCGCGGTCGCCCACGGCCACGAGCTTGCTGCCGGCCTGCGCGATGCCGATCAGCGTGCGCTTGCCCGCCAGCGGCGCGAGCAGCGCCGCGTGCGGTTTCTCGCTCACCGCGGGTGTGGCGGCCTCGTCCTGGGCGAACGCGGTGGCGCCCAGAACGGCTGTCATTCCCGCGAAAGCGGGAATCCAGAGCGGCAACCACCTGGATGCCCGCTTCCGCGGGCATGACGACGCGCTGGACCCCCGCGTGCGCGGGGGTGACGGCATGCGGGTGCGCACGGCGTCAGCGCTTCGCAGCGCGGCGCTGCAGGGCGGCCGGCGAGAACTGCTCTTCCTTGTATTGCACCTCGAAGTTCGACACCGGGTCTTCGTTGGTCATCGTCGTCAGGAAGTAGCGCTTGGTCTGGAGGTCATAGATGACTTCCGGGATGCCGCTGACCGTCGGGATGAACGGGATCGTCAGCAGGTGCGCTTCCTGCACCTTCCACAGCTGGTCGCGGTTGTCGTAGCCCTCGACCACGGCGATGGACCAGGAATCCTCATCAAGATAAAACGTGCGCTTCTTGAGCTGGTGGCGCTGGCCGGGCGCCAGCGTGGCCTCGACGACCCAGCAGCGATGCAGTTCGTAGCGCGGGTAATCCTGGTTCATGTGGCCGGGCCGGATCAGGTCGGCGTACTTGAAGGTCGGCGAGTTGAGGATCCACGAGTTGTACGGGATCAGCACTTCCTTCTTGCCCATCAGCTTCCAGCTGTAGCGCTCGAGCGCGCCGTTGTAGATGTCCACCTGGTCGTAGAACTGCTCGCCGTCGGTGCCGATGGCCGGGTTGTCGAAGCCCACGTCGGGCGCGCGGTTCACGCGGCCGAGGCCCGGCGAATAGATCCAGGCGCTGCGCGCCTCGACCCCGGGGCCGATCTTCTCGTGCACCAGCGTGAACTGGCCGGCGACGCGCGGCGGCTCCTTGGTTTCCGACAGGTAGTAGGCGATCTGCGCGCTCTTGGCGGCCATCGAGCGGTCTTTGAGGTTCGCGTAGACGAACAAGACGTCCTCGACCAGCTTGGTGATCTTGAACGTGCCATCCGGCTTCACGATCGCCTGGTTGTTGTAGCGCTGCACCGCGCTGCCGCGGAACTTCAGCTTGTGGTTCCACAGCGGCTCGGCGCCGGCGTGCGGGATCGGGAAGGGGAAGCCGAGCTCGGCGCCCGCGACCTTGTCGGTGCCGGTCAGCGTCGCGGTGCTCGCGTTCTTGATCGTCGCCGCGTAGATCTCGTCCGGGAAGAACGCATTGCGCACGGTCGGGTAGACCACCATCTTGTAGTCGGGATAGGCACGGAACAGCGCCTTGTGCCCCTCGGTCAGGTACTTTTCGTATAGCGCGAGGTTGGCCTTGTTGACGACGTACAAGGGCTTCACGAACGTGGTCGGGTCCTTGCCGTAGACCTTGTAGGTGATGAAGTCCTTCACGTAGGACGGCTGGTATTTCAGGATCAGCTCGGCAGCCTCGGGCCCCTTGCCCTGGTTCAGCAACTCTTCGGCCTGCTTCGTGATCTGCGCAAACGTGGTGCCGGCTGGCAGGTTCTTGGCGAGGTCCTTCGGCAGGTTGGCGCGCAACTGCTCGAGCTGGGCGCGCGTCATCTTGAGCATCGGCTCGCTGAAGGCCACCTTGCCGGCCCACTCGGGAATCGAGCCATCCTTGTTGCCGGCCTTCTCGGCGCCGACCGGCGTCAGTTCCTTGCCGAGCTTGGCGACTTCCTCGGGTGTTCCCTTGGCCAGCGCGGCCGAAAAGGGCAGGGACAGCAGCACCGCCGCCAATAGCAGGTTCTTCATGAGGCCTCTCCTATGCGCGGCTTTGCGCCGCTCGTCAGAACGAATACGACAGCGAAGCTGAAATATTGTCTCGATCGTTCAGCAAGGTGTACTTGCCGGCGAAGTACTGGTAAATGAGCGAGGCCGAGATGTTCGAGCCGTACTCGAAGAACAGCGCGGGCACGATCCAGCGGTTGCCCTCGACGTAGTTCTGCTGCGGGCTCGGCGCGATGCCGTTGACGTCGTAGAACGCGAGCACCGTGGGCTTCACCGTCAGCCCAGCGTCGAACAGGTTGCTGTAGTTGAGCTGGATCAGCGCGCGCACGCCCCAGGCGAAGGGGTCGGCGTAGCCGTCGAGCTTCTGGTGCGGGTTGATTCGCCCGACCACGGTCGTGCTGCTGCAGTTGGTGCCGGCAGGGTCGCCCGAGCAGTCGGCGCCCGGGCTCGGGTGATCGATGTCGCCGGCGCCCTGGAAATACAGCTCGCCCTTTTCCGGCATGTCGAAGATGTTGGTGAAGCCCACCTCGTAGACCATCAGCAGATCGTCCGAGCCGAACGGGTTGGTCGAGAACAGCTGCAGCGCGGTCAGCGCGAACTGGCCGGTCTTCAGGCGCTCGTAGCCGGCGATGTACTGGCCGGCCTTGATGTCATTGGGATGGTTGGCCGGTGTGCCGTTGTCGTAGCCGCGATAAGTGCTGATGTAGTCGGGGAAGATCTGTCGTGCGCCAGGCAGCACCGAGTTCTGCGCGGTGGTGTCGCCCGTGCTGGTGGCGTAAGCGCCGAAATCGTTCAGCAGTTCAGCGACGCGGGCACCGGTGAGGGGCTGGGTTGGATCCGGCACGAAAGCCCCGATGCCCACGAACGGCAGGTTCTGGCGGCCGATCGCTGGCTGCAGGCCGGCGTAGACGATGTCCGAGATCAGCAACTGCGCCGGCTCGTTGGGGCGGTAGGAATACTCGCCGGCGAACGACCAGCCGCCCAGCGTGGTGTTGAAGCTCACGCCGAACATGTGGATGTTCTCGGGGAACTCGAGGAACAGGCCCAGCGTGTCGATCGGCAGCGGCTCGCGATCGAGGTAGGCGCCCATGTTGCAGCCGCGCGGATCGCAGCGCTCCGGCGCAAGTTTCCCTGCCGACGTATCGAGCTGCCCGCGATTGCTGGCGGCATTGAAGCCCTGGCAGGCGATCGCCGCCTCGTTGAAATTGGCCGCGTTGCGCAGGCAGGAATCAGCCGAGGCTGTTGCCGAGAGATACGGCAGGCGGCTGTGGTAGTTGGCGGCGTAGAAGCCCAGCTCGGTGCCGTTGTTGAAATTGGGCAGGTACCACTTGGCACGCAGGCCGAACTGGCCGAAGTCGTTTGGCGCGTGCGCTTTTTCGTCCGGCAGGTAGAGGGTGCGGTGCGAGTTGCTGATCAGGCCGGTGGTGCCCTGGCTGAACCACAGCGCGTCGGGGTCTTCCGGGTATTGGCCCTGGCCCACCACGGCGTAGACGCCACCGCCGGCCACGTCGCTGGTCGAGAACAGGCTGCCGGCCGGTTCGGGGCGCACCGGCTCCCACTTGTACTGCAGCCAGCCGTCCACCGAGAGGCCTTCCGCGACATCGCTGCCGAGGGTCAGCAGGCCCACCGGCAGGTTCAGCTCGTTCAGCGCGAGGCCCGGCTGGCGCGCCAGCACGGCGTCCTGCGGATTGATCACGTCGAGCGTGTTCAGCAGCGTGAGGTTGGCTTCGCCCCAGCGCAGGCGCTGGTTACCGAGCGTGGCGAAGACTTCATGGCCGAACAGCTGGAAGCTGCGGTTGACGAAGTACTCGCGGAATTCGCCGCGAACGGCCAGACGGGTGGTGATGTCGCCGTTGCGCGGGCGCTCGTTCACGCCGAGCAGGTAGCTGTCGAAGCCGCTGCCGTCGGCGGTCGTGCAGGTCGCCGAAGGATTCGCGCCGGTGCAGCGCACGGTGTTGAAGCGGGTCGTCTCGAAGCTGGCGTTGACCGCATCGAAGTAGGCGACGAAGTTGGTCTTGAAGGTCCACTCGCCCCAGTTCAGGGTCCAGTCGGCGTTGAGCTTGGAGATGCCGGTGTAGAAGTCGCCCTTGCCGTAATTCATGTCGCCGTCGTCAACGGCATGAAGGAAGTGCCCGCCGCTGGCCGCGAGCAGGCGCTGGTTGGGCGCCGGGTCATTGGCGAAGGAGAGGCAGTCATCCCGCTGGCACAGCGTCTGCTGGCCCGGGGTGTTGAGGACGCCGAGGTCGTCGCTGTGGCGGCCCTGTGTCCGAACGCCGGTGCCGAGCGTGAACTTGCTGACGCCCTTGAGCGTGAAGTCGCCGAATGTTTCCTCGATGGCGCTGGCCGCCGGCACGAATGCCAGTGCCGCCAGCGCGAACGACAGCCGCGCACGTCCGCTGCTCATCGTGATTCTCCTCCCCGCCGAGTGCCCAACTTACCAGAGGGTAATGCCCCCAAGCCAGCGTGGATCCGCCTAGATCCCCACTTTTCGGGGTCCGAAGGGCAGGTCTTTCTTCTCGAGATTCCGCTGCACCGCGATGCGCTGGTTGCGCGAGCCCAGCAGCTTGCGCTGCCAGCGCCGTTCGGCCGCCAGCGCGCTGGATTCGGCGCTGCCGTAGGTGTCTTGCATCAGGAACTTGGCCGCGGCGACCGCGTCCGGCGAGCGGGTCGCAAGCTCGGCGGCGAGGCGCTGGGCGTGCTCCAGCGGATCGGCCGCGAGGTGCGTGACCAGGCCCAGGGCATAGGCGTCGGCGCCCGAGAAGACCCGGCCGGTCATGGCCAGTTCCTTGGCCACGTCCACCGGCACCAGTTCGCGCATTAAAGCGGCGCCGCCCATGTCGGGGATCAGGCCCCACTTGGATTCCATCACCGAGATCTTCGAATCGGGCGTGGCAATGCGGATGTCGGCGCCCAGCGCCAGCTGGATGCCCGCGCCGAAGCAGTTGCCGTGGATGCAGGCGATGACCGGCGCCGGCACGTCGCGCCAGTCCATGCTCCAGTCCTGGAAGCGGTTGCGCACCGGGGACCACAGCGCGGCAAAGCCCGTGGCCGCGGCCTTGGCGCTGCCGAACACCGACTTGAAGTCCAGGCCCGCGCAGAACGAAGGGCCGTCGCCGCGCAGGATCACGGCGCGGATGTTCTTCTCGCGCTTGAGCTTGCGCGCCGCGGCTCGCACCGCTTCGAGCATGGCCATGTCCATGCCGTTGTGCTTGTCGCCACGCGTCAGCGTGACGGTGGCGGTGCCGCCGACGATCTCGATGCGTACCCGGTCACTCATATATTACCTGTTGTCTGCCGGGCTTCCTCCGCTTCGCGGACTTCAGCCCAGCTACCGTAGCTCCCTGGAGTTCTTGCCCAGCAGCCGCCGCGCCACGATCAGCACCTGGATCTGCTGCGTGCCCTCGAAGATGTCGAGGATCTTGGCATCGCGCGCCCATTTCTCGAGCAACTCGTCCTCGGAATAGCCGACCGCGCCGCATAGTTCGACGCAGCGCAAGGTCACGTCCACCACCATGCGGCCGGCCTTGGCCTTGGCCATCGAGGCCTGCAGCGCGTTGGGCTGGCTGTTGTCGGCCATCCACGCGGCCTTCAGGGTCAGCAGGCGCGCGGCTTCGTAGTCCGCCTCCATTTCCTGGAACGCTACGACCGCCGCGGACTGCGCCACGGGTGCAGTGTCGTAGTCGAATTTCACGCCGGCGCTTTCAAGGTGCTTGCGTGTTTCCTCGAGCGCCGCGCGCGCCAGGCCCAGCGCCATGCCGGCGACGAGCGGGCGCGTGTTGTCGAAGGTCTGCATCACGCCGCCAAAGCCCTTCTGTGTGTCCACCACCGGGCTGCCGAGCAGGTTGTCCTTCGGGATGCGGCAGTTCACCAGCGCGAAGGCCGCCGTGTCGGAGGCGCGGATGCCGAGCTTCTTCTCGAGCCGCACCAGCGTCAGGCCCGGTGCGTCGCGCGGCACCAGGAAGGGCTTGATCGCGGCGCGGCCGGCGCTGCGATCCAGTGTGGCCCACACGACCAGCGCGTCGGCGCGCTCGCCGGCGGTCACGTAGATCTTCTCGCCGTTGAGCAGCCACTCGTCGCCCTCGAGCGTCGCGGTGGTGCGCACCGCGGCGGAGTCCGAGCCGAAGTGCGGCTCGGTGATCGCCATGGCGACCCACTTGTTGCCGTAGCGCGCGAGCTGCTCGTCGTTGGCGACCGCGGCGATCGCCGCGTTGCCCAGGCCCTGGCGCGGCAGCGACAGCGTGAGGCCCACGTCGCCCCAGCAGACTTCCTGGATCGAGTAGACGGTGGCGAGGTTGCCGCCGTTGCGGGTTACCCCGTTCCGGGCTTCTTCGCCGGCATCGCTGCGGCGCGTGTGGCTGGCGCCGGCGGTGCCGCCGGTGGCGGAGTTCATGCCGTCGATCACCGCGGCGATGACGTCCAGCTCCTTCGGATAGCTGTGCTCGGCGCGATCGTACTTGCGCGAGATCGGCCGCAGAACGTTCTGCGCCATCGCCCGGGCCTGTTCGATCAGGCCGCGGTATTTGCGAGGAGTCTCCATTTGAATCACAGCATCACCCCGCCTTCCATCAGCGCGATCGCGCGCAGGTCGCGATACCAGCGCTCGACCGGATGTTCCTTGACGAAACCGTGGCCACCGAGGATCTGCACGCCATCCGAGCCGGCGCGCATGCCGTAACGCGCGCACAGGCTGCGGGCGATGGCGGTTTCACGCGCGTAGGGCTTGCCGGCGGCGGCGAGACTGGCGGCGCGCCACAGCGCGAGCCGCATGCCTTCGAGCTCGATGCCGATGTTGGCGATCATGAAGGCGACCGACTGCTTGTGGCTGATCGGTTCGCCAAAGGCTTCGCGCTCGTTGGCGTAGGGAATCACGTAGTCGAGCACCGCCTGCGTCGTGCCGACCGCGAGCGCGCTCCAGGCCATCCGCGACAGCGCGATGAAGTCGGCGTAATCGGCCCCATTTTCGCCACCGAGGGCTTCGCCGCCGAGTTTCGCCTCGGCCGGCAGCTTCACGCGCTTGAAGCGGAGTGTGCCGAGGTTGCCGGCGCGCAGGCCCATGGAGGGCTGCGGCGCGATCTCGAGGCCGAAGGCCGAGGATTCGACGAGATAGAGGCCCGGCGCGCCGGCGTCGTCCGCAGCCGCGACGATGAACAGCTCGGCGTTCGCAGCGGTGGCGACCAGGTGCTTCTCGCCCTCGAGCAAGAAGCCGCCCTTGTACGGCTTGGCGGTGGTCTGCAGCGCAAAAGGATTGAACAGCGGCCGTGCTTCCATGACGGCGATCGCGGCGGCCGGCGGCTTGTCGCCGATGAAGGCCGGCAGGTACTGCGACTGCTGCGCAGCGCTGCCGAAATCCACCAGCGCGGTAGCCACGCTCGGCGCCGACAGGCAGGCGAGTGCCAGGCCCATGTCGCCGTGCGCGAGGGCCTCGGCGATCAGCGCGTTGGTCACCACCGGGCGGTCGGTCGCGGCGCCACCGAGTTCGTCCGGCACGTTCATGGCGGCGATGCCCAGTTCCGCGGCCTGCGCGAGCAGTTCCTTCGTTGCGCCGCAGGCTTCGTTCGCCTCGCTGGCCGCGGGGCGCAGCGCACCCGATGCGAACTGCTGCATCGCCTCGACGACCATCGCCTGCTCGTCGGTCGGCGTGAGGTCGAACAGGTCGGGCGCGGCGACATGCGCGGGCCGCAGCGGCTTGAGCAGCTTGCGCGCGGCGGTGAACGGGCGGTTCATCACCACCGCGGCCTGGAAGCCGGCGTGGCTCGCGCGGCTCAGGAATTTGGTCACGCGCGCGCGCGTCTCCGGCTTGTCCATCACGCCAAGACCGGCGAGGCGCGAGAGCCCCTTGAGCCCGAGGCCCTGCAGCTTGCTGCCCAAACTCATGCTTCGCGCGCCGCGGCGCCCGTGAACTTGCGCTCGATGCCCTCGACTTCCTCGACGTAGCGGCGCATCGCGTCCTCGCTGGACGTGCCTTTCAGCGAGGCCCACGCGTCGTATTTGTAGCGGCCGACAAGGTCCATCATGCCGGGCCGCTTGCCCGAGACGTCGCCGTCCCTGGCCTGGCGGTAGAGCGCGTACATCTTCAGCTTCATTTCGTTGGACGGCTTCATCGGCCCGTCGCTGGGCGCGGTGCGCACTTTCTCGAGCGCGGCTTCGAAGCGGCTGGCGAGATCGCCATCGCCGGCGCCAGCCGGGTTCGTCGTCACGACTTCCTCGCTGGCCGGGAACATTTCGCTGCCTTCGCTCCTTGCCGCTGCGGCAACCATGCCCGTGGATTCCCGCAGGAACTGCAGGATCTCCGGCATCAGGCGCTCCGGTTTCGTGCGCAGCTCGAAGATGCTCCTGGCCACCAGCAGGCGCGCGTTCGGCAGTTCTTCCGAAAGGCTGCGTGCGTCCTCGAGGCTGTGCAGCCAGTCGCCCGAGTGGCCGATGACCAGCGTCGGCACCTCGATGCGCCGGCGCTGGCGGCGCGGCGGCACCACCGGTCCGACCACGACGCCGTGCAGCACAGCGCGGATCGCCTCCGGGCCCTGGGCCAGCGCATTGAGCCCGCTTTCCCAGAGGCCGCGGCGCGGGCGCGGCAGGCGCTGCGCCACGCTCGAAATCGCCCTGAACAGCCAGCCGGCGTAGTCGGTCAGGTAGATCAGCGGCGCCAGCATTATCGCGGCGAAAGGCGTGGATTCCTCCATCACCGGCATCTCGATGAACAGTGCCGCGATGCGCTTGGGCGCGAGCACGGCAACGTGCAGCGCGACGATCGCGCCGAGCGACAGCCCGCCGACCACGGCCTTGTCGATCTTCAGGTGATCGAGACAGGCCACGACCTGCTCGGCGAAAAAATCGTTGCGCAGCTCGGCGGCTTCGGCCTTGTCCGAGCGGCCGTGGCCCAGCAGGTCAAGCAGGATCACGCGGAAGCCGGCGCCGGCCAGCGGCCCGGTGAGGTCGCGGTTGACCGAGGCGTCGAGCAGGATGCCGTGCATCAGCAGGATCGGCACGCCGTCTTCGGCGCCGTGCAACTCGTAGGCGAGGGTGTAGCCCTCGTGACGGAAAGAGCCTTGTTCGACACGGTGCATGGGGGCCTGATCCTCGGGAACTTACCTGTCAGTAACCTAGCAGAACTGGCGCCCCAAATGCCGCGTCGTCATGCCCGCGAACGCTGTCATTCCGGCGAACGCGGGGATACAGCGCAACACGATCAACGCCGCGTTCAGGGCGGTACGTCTGTAGCGACAACGATGGTGCGCACGTGCTCGTTCGGAAGCAGGCGGCCTGAATCGTCACTGATTGTGCGTGGCGGTCGGATGTCGCCCGAGCGTAAGTAGGGCGCAGCCGGACTGGAACCCGTAGGGCGCTGCGAAGGGGAGCCGAGACATGGCGAGGCGAATCC